>JBEEGR010000260.1:0-5850 GCA_041166985.1 Verrucomicrobiota bacterium
CTCCGATTCGCGCGTGCTCGCCGAACTCATCACGCAAAGCAAACCGGGCGATCTGTTCGTCGTAAAAAATATCGGCAACATCGTGCCGCCCTCGAACGTGGTGGGCAGCACCAATTCCACCGCCGCCGCCATCGAATTTGCCGTCGAAGTTTTGCACGTGAGCGACATCGTTGTTTGCGGTCATTCCCAATGCGGCGCGATTGCCGCGTTGCTCGATGAAACGCTCGTCGGCAAAAACATGCCGAATCTGCGCGAATGGTTGCGTCTGGCCGACCCGGTGCTGGAAATTGTCAAAAGCGAATACTTCCACTTGAAGACCGCCGAAGAGCGCTCCAATGCCGCTGGCGAAGAAAACGTCCTGTTCGCACTCGACAACCTCCACAGCTATCAATGCGTGCAGGATC
Source organism: Verrucomicrobiota bacterium (assembly GCA_041166985.1). GTDB lineage: Bacteria > Verrucomicrobiota > Verrucomicrobiia > Limisphaerales > DASXHY01 > DASXHY01. Next base: position 405 of record JBEEGR010000260.1, read on the forward strand.
GCCTCGCCGATGAATCGCTGCGCCTCCATGGCTGGTTTTTCCAAATCGCCACCGCCGAACTTTTCGCTTACGACCCGGAGAGCCGGCAGTTTCAGCCGATTGGGGAGACGAAGGAATAACAATCTGACGCGAGGTTTCAAATTGGGACTCGTGCAGAATCAGAAGCTTCAATAACGCTTCAACAAGCCGTCACAGAATTGTAACTTGTCGTCACTTCGTTGTAATTTATCATTCGCAAAATGAATCCGGCGGAATTATTTGCTCATGAATCAAATCCAGTTCGGCTTGCGCCCGGCGAAATCCTTTTCAAAGCCGGTGATGCCGCCGACGGCATGTATGTGCTGCTTGAAGGCGCGCTCGATGTGCTGGTCGGCGACCGGGTCGTGGAGAACTCGACGCCGGGAAGTATCATCGGCGAGATGGCGCTCATCGATCATTCACCGCGCGGGGCGACCATTATCGCGCGCGAGCCTTGCACTCTCGCGAAAATTGATGAACAACGCTTTCGCCGGATCATTCAGCAAAATCCATTCTTTGCGACACATGTGATGAAAGTTCTCGCCGACCGCATCCGCCACATGGATCAGTTGCTCGCGCAAAGCAAGCATTCCTGAATTCACGTCGGTGGAGCGCGAGTCTGTGACCCACAGCGGTTTTGATCTTTAGGCGTGGTCTGCGGTTCGCAGAGTCGCGTTCTCGGAAACAATCATTTGTTCTGACGACCTCCCTCACCCCGGCCCTCTCCCCAAGGAGAGGGAGAATCGTTCGCCGCGTTTTCGGAATGTCGCGCGATGGGATTACCCGGATAATCATCCATCAATCAGAGATGTACAAAAGCGAACTCCTTCTCCCCGGGGGAGAAGGCCGGGATGAGGGCGAGCGTTAAAACTAATTTTTGTCGTAGCGGCTTTCGGCAGAAAGCCGCCGTCTGAAAATAAAATGAAGGAGACAAATGCGGCGCTCTGCCGAGACGCCGCTACGCGACCGGGCGAGGGGCGGCGGCGTGAAGGTTTTTGGCAAGGGCGGCGCGCGTTGGACGTGTTGGGGGCGATGGATTTTTTAGCCACGGATTGAGCACGGATGAAACACGGATTTTTTTGACACGAATTTCACGAATTACGCGGATTCAATTTGTGAAAATTCGTGCGATTCGTGTCCCGGTTTTCAAGCTCCGTCAGGAGCGGCATCTTTGTAGAAACCGAAACAAGAAAAATCCCAAGCCCCATCAGGGGCGGCATATTCGGGAGATTATTTGTTGGCGGTTTGCAGATGGATGGTTTGTGGAATATGTCGCTCCTACGGAGCTTGAAAATCTTTTTTGGTTGGTTTCTACAAAGATGTCGCGCCTACGGCGCTGCGGATTTGTGTCGCGCGAAGGACGCGAAGCGGACGAAGGATTTTATACAAGAAGCGTTTGTTTTACGGTTTGCCTAAAATTACTGAACGCCTCCAATGTTTCGCGGCTCGCATCTCTGGTTTCAATACGGGCTTCCTCAAATCGTTCGCGTTCGTCCGCTTCTCCTGAATGTCTTAATTCTGGATACAACATATATCTGTTTTCGCTCGTGCCAAAAAAATTTGTTGCAACAATCGTCGTAAATTTATCTAGCGACTTGTGAAATTTTTGAAACGCTTCGCGCAAGGCTTGATTTACAAACTGGTTTTCGTCTTGAACACCGTAATGCTCCAAGTCCCTAGCCCGTTTGTAGTTTTCATAATCGTAAAACTGGTAATCACCAATTGTGACGCATGCATCCCGAAATGTGGTTTCATCGCAATATGAAACGAGCCTTTCAAAGATTTTTCTATCATGTTCCATTTCTTCTTTTGCTTTGAACGACTCGCTTTGAAGTTGCACCCTCAATTTTTCAAGTTGTTGGTTGTATCCATGTTCCACCGCTTTCAATTTTTCGGCGTATTCGTAAGCAATGGAATTTTTGAGCCGCTCGGAAATCCAATTTTTGAAAAGCCAGATAATTGCACCGCTGAACACCGCACTAAAACCGGCAGAAAAAAAGATGATTTTGATTATATCTGACATGGTTTTTGTTTTCTTTGAGTTTTTGATTGCAAATCAAAACATTGAAAGCGCCTTTCCGATCCGCGCCAGCGATTTTTCTTTGCCCAAAACTTCGAGCAGATGATACAGGCTCGGGCCGTGGGGATTGCCGGTGACGGCAAGGCGCGTGGGGTGGATGAGCACGCCGGCTTTCACGCCGAGTTGCTGGGCTGTTTCTTTCAACGCGGTTTCCAGCGTCGCGGCGTCGAAGGTATTCAGCGCGGCAAAGGCATCGCGAAGTTTTTCGAGGCGAGGTTTGTTTTCGGGGATGAAAACTTTTTTTGCGTCGTCGGGATTATATTGGAGGCTGTCTTGGAAATAAAATCCGGCGTAGGCGGGCAGTTCATTGAAGAGTTTGACTTTGCCTTTGCAGGTGTCGAGCGCGGCTTTGACGTAAGCGGTCGGAAATTTGTTGGTGTCGAGACCGGCTTTGGCGAGCGCATGGACGGCGAGTTCGTAGAAACGGTCGTCGCTCAATTCGCGGACGTATTCGCCAGTGAGCCAAAGGAGTTTTTCGGCATCGAAGCGGGCGTTGTGCCGGAGGATTTGCGGCAGGTCAAACAGCTCGACGATTTCTTTGAGCGGCATTTTTTCACGATTGCCCTTGGGTGACCAGCCGAGCAGGCAAAGATAATTCACCACCGCCTCGGGAATATAGCCGCCATCCATGTAGGCGGTCATGATCGCGCCGGCGTCGCGTTTGCTCATCTTGGAGCCGTCCATGTTCAGGATGAGCGGAATGTGCGCATACTTCGGCGGCTCGACGCCGAACGCTTTGAACAGCGCGATGTGCTTAGCAGTATTCGTGAGATGGTCTTCGCCGCGAATGACGTGCGTGATGTTCATCTCCAGATCGTCAATGACGTTGACCAGATGAAATACCGGCTCGCCGTCGGAGCGGACAATGACGAAGTCGGGATCAATCGCTTCGCGATCGGTTAATTCACGGCGCACATCTCCGACAACGAGATCCGGAATCACCACTGGCTCACGGGTCATTTTAAATTTAATCGCGCCTTCGTGTTCATACGCGAGACCGCGCGAGAGCAAGGCTTCGACGCGCGCGCGATAATTCGTTTTGCGCTGGCTTTGAAAATACGGGCCGTAATCGCCTTTGCTCGCGCCGGTGGCGTCACCGCTAACGGGACCTTCGTCCCAATCAAGCCCGAGCCAGCGCAATCCGTCGAGAATCACGTCCACGGCCGCCTGCGTATTGCGGGCGACGTCCGTATCTTCAATACGCAGCACAAATGTGCCGCCGGTGTGACGCGCGTAAAGCCAGTTGAAGAGCGCGGTGCGCGCGCCGCCAATGTGCAAAAATCCGGTCGGACTGGGAGCAAAACGAACGCGAGGTTTCATCATCTAATTGGCTGTTTTAAGAAGTGCATCTATCCTGTCTCACTTTTATATTTCGCGAGAAATTCTTCGGGCGATTCGGTTCGTATTACACTTTGCGGAAAGTCAAATTTGTTCCGCGTGAGGACCGCTTTTATACCATCTTCCGCTTTTGCAGAAAGACTTTGAAGAGCATCTTCAAAGTCTTTGAAATTTTCGGCTAGCGCTGCAGCAACTTCTTTTTCACCCACAGAAGTCACTTGAACCAGGCCTTTGAGCTGGCGGAGTAACAGCAAAGCTTCATTTCCATTTCTTAATTTGCGAAGAATGTAGTAAAGGTTGCTGAACGAAAGCGCAGAAACATAGAGAGTAATTTTTTTCTGCTCGGCCAAAGCAAAAAGCCGGTGAGCATATTCGGAAAAAGGCTGCCGGTCAGCCAAGTGATCCAGCACCACGTCCGTGTCGAGAAAAATTTTATCCCCGCTGGCCATGTTTCTTTTGCAGTTCTTCCGCCAGAACCTTTTCCCTGTCAAAATCGGCCGGTAATTTTACAGTTCCGCGCAATTTATCCGTAAGTGGCGTTTTGCCTGCCTGGCTGTCCTTCCAGTTTTGCGCCATAATACTTACTTGTTGCGCGATGACTTCCGTTAAAGTGGTATGACGCGCCTGCGCTTCCCGCTCCGCAAATGCAAGCACTTCGTTATCCAGATTGACAGTAAGGATTGAACTCACGTTGTAATCATACTCTCCGCAGACTGAGTGAGCAAGATTGCAGACGCCGAGAAAATTAACAGCGATTCAATCACCTGCGCGTGACAGATTGCACTGAATCCAATTGCTGCAAAACGCGGCACAGCCTTTCCAGTCGGGAAACGTTCGCGCCCGCGCTTTGCGCCTGGCGCAGTGGTTCGAAAAATAACGCACCCAGTTCAAGCGGACGGCCTGCTTCAAAATCAATCAATGTTGAAGCGCGATATGCTCCCATCGTGAGCGTGCGTTCGATTTGTTTATCGGCAAACGAAGCGGGAATTTGGTGACCCATTGCACCAGCAGCGGTGATAACCTCCATCATCAGTTCGCGCACGAGTTTTTCCCAACGCGGATCTTCGAGCAGTTTGTCGGTCGTTAAACATGCACCCAATAAATCTGACACTTGACACTCCGCACCTGGAACTTCAAACGGCTCATATCCCGCCGCGCTGGCGACGCCAAGTCCGTTAAACGGAATATTCCAAACCAGTTTTTCCCAATGCGCTTTGGCGAGGTTGTCGGTGACTTTGCAGGTGACGCCGGCGGTCTGAAACATCGCGGCGATTTCGTGCGTGCGCGGTTCGGGATAACGTTGGAACTCGCCCATCACCACCACGCCATGGCCGATGTGAACGATCACGCCCGGTTCGACGCGATTCAAACAGACGAAACAAAGCCCACCCAACACTTGCTCAATCGGAAATAATTTTGCGAGCGCTTCTTCGTTGCCCAGACCGTTCTGCAACGTCATCACGGCGGTTTTTTTGCCAACGAGCGGCGGGAGGAGTTTTGAGAATTGATCGTTGGCCGTCGCTTTCAAGCCGATGAGCACGAGGTCGCATTCGCCGATTTCTTCGGAAGACTTGGCGCATTTGGGTCGCGTGTTGAAATCACCGTCGGGACTGCGGATGAAAACACCTTTGCGTTTGACGACGTCGTAATCGGAGCGCAACAGGAAATGGACTTCCTGCCCGGCGTGATTCAGTTTCGCGCCGTAATAACTGCCAATGGCTCCGCAACCGACGATGCCGATTTTCATTTTAATTTGGGACGGCGATTCGCCATCCCCCTCAATATAAATAGAAATAAAAAAAGGCGCTCTGAAAAATTCAGAGCGCCTGTGCGTAAATCCGAAGATTACTTCGCGCCGAGAATCGCGTCCTTGGCGGCTTTCGCAACCTGGAATTTCACCACGCGTTTTGCGGGGATCGAGATCGTTTCGCCAGTGGCGGGATTGCGGCCCATGCGAGCGGCGCGGTTTTTCAATTTCAGTTTGCCGAGACCGGGCAGCGTGAAAGTGTT
>JBEEGR010000261.1:0-11596 GCA_041166985.1 Verrucomicrobiota bacterium
TTAATCACGATGCCAGCACCGGGTTTGCCTTCGGGAATTTTGCACCATGGGCCACCGTCAATTTCCACCGCACCAAAAAATTCCTTCGCGGTCTGATAAGCCCAATCACGGAAGCTGCCTTCGGTAAACTTCATGATGTTCCCCTTGTGGACAATCGTGACGCTCTTGCGCTTGTTCTTGATCGCGTAGGAAATCGCGCTGTGAACCAGCCGCACAGTGCCGCTGTAACTGACGGCCTTGATGCCGACGCCGACTTTCACATCGCTCGGGAAATTAGTTGCGCCGACTGCTTTCCAAAACTCTTCCGCCGCGGGCTTGGTGCCGAAACGAATTTTTTTGAAGTCTTTGGGAAATTCTTTTGCGATGAAATCCAAAATCTTTTGCGCTTCGGACGTGCCACCGGCGTATTCGATACCCGCATAAATATCTTCCGTGTTCTCGCGGAAGATGGTCATGTCCACTTTCTCCGGATGCTTCACCGGCGATGGCACACCAGTGAACCATTGTACCGGACGCAGGCAGACGTAGAGATCGAGCATCTGGCGCAACGCGACGTTCAGTGAACGAATGCCGCCGCCAACGGGCGTGGTGAGCGGGCCTTTAATACCGACGAGATATTCTTTGAATGCGTCCACGGTGTCGTCCGGCAGCCAGTTGTTGAACTTCTTGAAACTTTCTTCGCCCGCGAAGACTTCAAACCACGACACCTTGCGTTTGCCGCCGTAAGCTTTCTCCACCGCCGCATCAAACACGCGCACGCTCGCAGCCCAGATGTCAGGTCCGGTGCCGTCGCCGCGAATGAAAGGGAGGATGGGATTTTCCGGCACGGTCAATTTACCGTTCGTGATGGAAATTTTGCTGCCAGCGGGTGGAGTCACGTCTTTGTAGGCCATAGTCAGATTTTCGATTTAAGATTTACGAATTCAAATTGTGGCTGAGAGGAAAAGGCTGAATGCAATGGAAATCAAGGAAAGAAAAATTAGCGTTGTTGAAGTGCCTTAACGATGGCTAAACGATACTCCGTATCTTTCTCGTGAACCTCAAGCCTCCGCTTGCCCAGTTCGATATTTGTGTAAAGCTCTGCGTAATCCTTCTCTCCACCCAATTCATAGAAAAGCTTTATTTTAACGGGACCTTTTTCTAATTCCTTCGGATCACCTTCGAGTGAAATCCCGGTGAATTTTGTTTCATCTGCCATATTTAGAGAACTCATCTTGGTGCCGTACAGATCATTGAGCACTCGAAGAAATCCATCGCTCTCAGAACCTGTCGAATGATAAATCACTGAACCTTGATAAGTGACAAGCGGTACACCTTTGCCCAGAGAACCTTCTCGCCATTCATTGTTCAGCAGGACTTCAAAGCCAACAACCTGTCCTTGATAGATACCTGAGGCCTGGATTTTTTGAGTTCCGTCAGGTAATCGTTTGTGCTCTTGAATATAAAAAATTAAGTCCTGAAATCCTTCCTCCGTTTCAGATGTTATCTCTGGAGACTTATGCAAAGCAATGGACTCAATCGTTTCCGTCCTTTTTGATACAAGCGGTGACGACTTATTGCATCCGCCAAGCAAGAACGAAAAGATGCCCATAAGCACTAGATATCGGATTTTGACCATCACGATGCAAGATTTACGCAAACTCAATCAACTTTCCCACCGCTGGAGCATCCGCAAACTGCGCCTTCACTTTGGCGATGATGTTCTCCACGGAGATCCCGTATTTCTTGCGAAGTTCATCCTGAGTCGAAGCGTGTTCTATGAATTGATCCGGCCAGCCGATGCGGACGACAGGCGTGCTGACCGCTTTCTCGCTGAAAAGTTCCAGCACGGCGGAACCGTAGCCGCCTGCGAGCGCGTGATCTTCCATCGTTACGACCATATCCGCAGCTTTGCCGAAAAATTCGTGCGTGCCGGCGTCCAGCGGTTTTGTAAATCGGGGGTTGATCACCGCGACATCGAATCCTTCTGCCGCGAGTTGTGTTGCGGCTCTGCGCGCCATGAAATTCAGATTGCCCAATCCGAACAGCGCGACTTTGCGTTTTCCTTTATTCGAAAAATTCTGCACAACTTCCGCCTTGCCGATTTCGAGCAGCTTCGGTTGATCTTTGATCGGCACGCCTTCAGCATTACCGCGTGGATAGCGAATAAACGTCGGATGATTCTGGTGCGTTGCCGTGAACATCATGTCCACGAGTTCATCTTCATGCGCGGGCGCCATCGAGATCACGTTCGGCAGACAACGCAGATACGCGATGTCAAACAAACCATGATGTGTGGGGCCGTCGTTGGCGGAAAGTCCGGCGCGATCCATGCAGAAAATCACCGGCAAATTCTGCAAACAAACGTCGTGATGAATGCAATCGTAAGCGCGTTGCAGAAACGTGGAGTAAATCGCGACCACCGGATGAAAACCCATCGTCGCCATGCCCGCCGCGAAGATAACGCCATGTTCTTCCGCAATGCCCACGTCAATGTAACGCTCCGGCATCGCGCGTTCGAGATGCTTCATGCCGGTGCCGCTCGGCATCGCCGCGGTGATGCCGACGAGCGTATTATTTTTCTGACAAAGTTTGACGAGCGTTTGGCCCATCACGTCCTGATACGCAGGCGGCGCGCCGGTTTTGGCGGGGAGCGAATCCCCGGTCTGTACGTCATAAGGCCCGGTGCCGTGAAATTTTTCCGGCGACTTGAGCGCAGCATCGAAGCCTTTGCCTTTTTTCGTCAGCACGTGAATGACGATGGGATGATCGCACGTCTTGGCAAATTCCAGCGTGCTGATGAGCAGCGGCAAATCGTGCCCATCAATCGGTCCGAGATAACGCAAGCCCATCTCTTCAAAAATCACCGCGCTGCCGAATCCGCCGCGTCCGTCTGAATCAATCGAAGAACCGGTCTGATGCAAACCGACTTCGGTGATCGCGCCTTTAAAACCTTCTTCGGCCTTGTGCGCGAGTTTCAAAGCGATTTCACCTTTGGGCAACCGGCGAATGAACTTTTCAAAATCACGCGCCAACGCATTGTAGCGCGGGTTCGTGATGAGCTTGTTCAGGTAATTGGAAATCGCGCCGACGTTTTTGGCGATACTCCATTCGTTGTCATTGAGAATAGCGATGAATTTTTTTGTCGTGGGCGCAATGTTGTTGAGTGCTTCAAAGGAAATTCCGTTCGTCAACGCCGCATCACCGAAAACACAGACGACATTTTCATCCGTTCCTTTTTTGTCACGGGCGGCGCACATGCCGAGCGCGGCGGAGAGAGCGGTGCCGGCGTGACCCGCGCCATAGCAATCGTGCGGGCTTTCGGTGCGCAGCGCAAAACCGTTCAGGCCGTCGGTCGTGCGAATGGTGTGGAATTTATCTTTGCGACCGGTGAGCAGCTTGTGGACATAAACCTGATGGCTGACATCCCAGACAAATTTATCTTTCGGCGTTTCAAAAACTTTATGCAGCGCGAGCGTGAGTTCGACCACGCCGAGGTTTGGCCCGAGATGACCGCCGTTTTTGGAAAGCACGGTGATCAGTTCGTAGCGGATTTCTTCCGCAAGCTGACGCAGTTGGTCCAGCGTCAGTTTTTTCACGTGCATCGGTCCATCCACCATTTCGAGATATCGGCTCATAGTTTCGTTACGTCGTTGAATCGTTGAATCGTCACATCGCAAACGATGCGACGATTTAACGTTTTAACAAGTCACCGCTCAGTTTCCTCTGTTTCAAACGGCTTGAGCTTCATTTGGCCAGCCGCGTTTTTTTCCAATTGCTGAATCTTCAACTCTGCCTCGGCAAGTTTCGCCTGACAGACCTGCGCCAGTTTCGTGCCCTCTTCATAACGCGCCAGCAACGTCTCCAATGGCAAATCCTCGGACTCCATCATCCCGACGATGGATTCGAGTTTCTTCAATGCCTCTTCAAAGGGGAGGTTGCCGTTTTTGGCCGCATCACCGGGCCGGGCAGACTTCGACATGGAAAAAAGCTAAGTGAAGCAACCCATTTCGTCCAGCGTGGAGTGTTTGGATTAAAACTCCTTGTATTCTGTCGCGCTTAAGGTATCAAAATAGGTGAAGTTGAAGTTGTTATATCGCAATTTGTTTTCGCGAGTTGAAATGCCGGTGTTGTTCCGTCAGGTCATTCTCCTTGTTCTCCTTTTCATCCCCGGATTGATTCAGGCGCAGACCAATGTGCGCGTGATGGCGGCGAATCTAAATGGCAATACCCAAAGTTATCAGCCCTTCGCCCTCCGAATTTTTCAGGGACTTGCGCCAGACATCGTCGCGATTCAGGAATTTAATTACACCAGCACGAACAGTTTGGGCATTAACACTCCCGCGGCTTTTCGCGAAATGATCGATACCGCCTTTGGCACGAACTACGTTTCTTATCGCGAGCCTCTCAGCGGTGGCGGGGATATTCCCAATGGGATTATCAGTCGTTATCCGATTATCAATTCAGGCTCATGGACAGATACATTGGTAGCCAATCGCGGTTTTGCGTGGGCCCAGATTGATCTGCCCGGCACCAATGATCTTTATATCGTCAGCGTGCATTTTCTTACCAGTTCGGCCACTAGCCGCGCAACCGAAGCCTCCAACTTAAAAGCATTGATGCAGGCGAACTTTCCTGCGAATGCCTGGCTCGTCGTGGCCGGGGATTTTAATGCTGACAGTCGAACGGAAGGTTGCGTCACTACGTTTAATGGATATCTGACCGACTCGCCGATTCCGGTGGATAACAATACCAATTCCGACACCAGCGCCAACCGTAATTCCCCTCACGATTACGTTCTGCCGAGTCTCACACTTACAAATTTTGAAACGGCCACTGTCTTACCATCGCATTCGTTCCCGAACGGTTTGGTGTTTGATTCACGCGTTTATACACCTTTGAGCGATGTTTCGCCCGTTCTGCAAGCGGACTCCGGCCTGGCCCAACACATGGCCGTCATCAAAGATTTTCTGATTTCCGGCGGCACAAATTCAGGGACCGCGCCCGGTATTTCCACCCAACCCCAAAGCCAAACCATTCAACCGGGCAGCAACGTGACGTTTTCCGTGACGGCAACCGGCACCGCTCCGTTCGCGTATCAATGGCGTTTCAACAGCACTGATATTTCCAATGCGAACACAAATACCTATTCAATCAATAACGCTCAGACCACGAATGCGGGAAATTATGTCGTCGTGGTCACTAATATTTACGGAAGCATCACCAGTGCGGTGGCGACTTTGACGGTCACGAATCTTCCCCCGTCCATCACAGTCCAGCCGCAAAATCAAAGTGTCACCGTGGGCGGCGCGGCCACATTCAATGTCACTGCTACCGGTGCGGCGCCGCTGAATTATCAATGGCGGTTCAACAACACCGACCTCGCGGGTGCGACTACAAACTCTTACGCCGTTACGAACGCGCAATTAACCAACGCGGGAAATTACACCGTCGTGATCACGAACGTCAGCGGCAGCATCACCAGCGCAGTGGCGGCGCTTACGGTCTCCACCACGCCGTCAGGTGTGATTGCCCAATGGAATTTCAACAGTCTGGTTGGAGATGCCACAACGGCTACGGGAACACGCGCGGCTTCAATCGGCAGCGGAACAAATTCCTATGTCGGCGGAGCGGCAGCTAATGCCGGCGGCGAATTCGCCGGCGGTTCTGGATCGGGAGACACAAACACCACCGACAACTCCGCGTGGAATACCTCATCCTATCCGGCTTCAACGGCCAACAATAAAACTGCCGGAGTTCAATTCAATGTCAGCACAGTGGGAAGGCAAAACATCTCGATTGCGTGGGCGTCTCAAGCCAGCGGCAGCGGCAGCAAATATGGCCGGCTTCAGTACACGACCAACGGAACGACCTTTATTGATTTTTCAACGTCGGTGACAAATCCGACCTCATTCTCAATTAAAACCAACAGTCTGGCTGGTGTTTCCGGTGTCAACGACAACACCAACTTTGCCTTTCGCATCGTAACAGAATTTGAAGCGACCGCCACCGGCGCGGGAGCCAGCAACTATGTCGCCAGCAGCACTTATGCAACCACCGGCACACTCCGATTCGACATGGTCACGGTTTACGGTTCAACCATCACCTCCAACACGCCAGCCTCGCCCGCCGTTTTGAGTTCACCCGGAGTTTTCGCTGGAAATCAATTTCAACTCACCGTCACCGGCAGCGCAGGTTCGAATTATGTGATTCAGGTCTCCACCAACCTCAGCAGCACCAACTGGCTTCCCGTTTTCACCAACGCCTCGCCCTTCACGTTCACTGAATCCAATACCGACTCGTTTATCCAAAGATTTTACCGCGCTGTGGCTTCACCATAACTTCCAGCTTGGTTTCAGAGATAGTTCACGCGAAGGCCGCAGAAAGATACGAAGGTTGAATAATTTCGTTTTCCTTCGCCTAATTCGCGCGACAAAACCGCAGCCAAAATTAAATTGTCCCCCGCCATGTTTCCCGGCAAGCTTTCCGGCCTTATGCAGCAGGTGAATCTCGGAATGATCGGCGGCGGCACGGTTGGCAGTGGCGTGTTTCACGCGCTCCAGCAAAACGGCGAACTCATGACCGCGCGTCTCGGCGTCAAAATCGCTTTTCGCAAAATCGCGGTCAAAGCGTTCGACGAACCGCGTCCTTATCCCATCGCCCGCGCGCTGATGACGACGGATTGGCAGGAAGTCGTCAACGATCCGCAGATTCACATCATCATCGAACTCGTCGGCGGCACAGGCATTGCGAAAACGATGGTGCTTGCCGCGCTCGCGCAGGGCAAAACGGTCGTGACCGCGAACAAGGCTTTACTTTCCACACATGGAAAAGAATTGTTCGCCGCTGCGGAAAAGTCCGGCGCGAATCTTTATTATGAAGCGAGCGTTTGCGGCGGCATTCCAATTATCAAATCTCTCCGCGAAGGTTTCGTGGCGAACCAGTTCCCGGCGATTTACGGCATCGTGAACGGCACGTGCAATTACATTCTCACCCGGATGAAACTGGAAGGCGCGGAGTTCGCTGATGTTTTGGCCGACGCGCAAAAGCAAGGTTACGCCGAGACGCCGCCGGGCCTGGACATTGACGGCTGCGACGCGCAACACAAGACCGGCATTCTCGCCTCGCTCGCGCACGGCTTCTGGGTGGATCATCACGAGATTCACACCGAAGGCATTCGTGATATTTCCAAAATTGACATGCAGTTCGCGCAGCAACTCGGTTACACGATCAAGCTGCTCGGCATCGTCAAGCAGGCTGAAATCAAAAATCAAAAATCAAAAATCAAAAATTCCAAAGGAGTTCAAGTTTCCGTTTATCCGGCGCTCATTCCGAGTTCGCATGTGCTCGCGAATGTGAACCACGTGTTTAACGCTGTGTTCGTTCGCGGCGATGTGGTCGGCGATACTTTGTTCTACGGTCGTGGCGCGGGCAAAGATGCTACGGCCAGCGCCGTGCTCAGTGATGTTGCCGATGCCGCGCTCGATTTGAAGAACGGAACCAAAGTGCGCATTCCGCCTTTCGTCGCCTGCGCGCGAGGTGGCCGCGTAATGTCGATGGATGAAATTGTTTCGCGTTATTACGTTCGCCTGAATGTGGTGGATCGTCCCGGCGTCCTCGCGAAAATCGCGGCGATTTTTGCCGCCGCCAGGATCGGCATCTCGTCCGTCATCCAACCCGAAGGTCACGAAGGCGAAAGCGTCCCGCTGATTCTGATGATTCACGATGCGTCGAACGCCGCAATGCTTAAAGCGCTCGCGAAAATTTCCAAACTGCCGCCGGTCAAATCCAAGCCGGTGATGATTCGGGTGGAAACGTTGGAATAAACCTTGTATTTTCAAGTCATGAGCACAGTCGCGGAAATTACCAATGCGTTGCAGGATTTGACAACCGAACAACTGCAACAAATCGAGCGCGCGCTCATTAGTATTTATCGCCAGCGGAACACCGGAATTATTTACGATGATGCTTATGGCGTCTGGACCGAACAAGATCAGGCAGCAGCAGCCGGACAAGCCTTTGCTTTGATGGAGGAAGCGGAGAAGAAAAGCACGAAAGCGCCCAAGAAATGAAAGTCCCCCGGCGTGGAGAAGTCTGGCTGGCCGATTTGGGCATGATTGCAAAAGTCCGTCCGGTGCTCGTCTTGAGTGCGCCATTCGGTGAGATGGATTACGCGCTGTTTCATGTCGTTCCGCATACCACGGCCATTCGAAACTCCCAGTTTGAAGTCGGCGTAGCCGTTCCTTGGCTTGCAACCGGAGTTTTTAATGTTCAAGGATCGTTGTCGGTTCCAAAAAGCAATCTGCTCCGCACGTTGGGAGTTTTGAGTGACGAACAACTTGCGCCCGTCGAAAAATCATTTCGCCGCTGGCTTCACCTTTAACTTTCATGGCTTCACTTCTCTTTCACAGCACCAACGGCCAATCGCCCGCAGTCAATCTGCGCGAAGCCTTGTTGCAAGGCCAGGCGCCGGATCGCGGGCTTTATTTTCCGGAGAAATTTCCGAAGCTTTCGCCAGATGAGATTAGGGAATTCGCAACGTTGCCGTATCACGAAATCGCCTTCCGTGTCCTCTTGAAATATACTGATGGCATCATCGACCCGAACGCGCTGGCTACGATTTGCCGCGACGCTTACAACTTCGATGTCCCGCTGGAACACGTTTATGATCGAGTCCATGTGATGCGGCTCGACCAGGGTCCGACGGCGTCGTTCAAAGATTTTGCGGCGCAGATGATGGGGCGACTGATCGGGCGACTGTTACAGGAAGACGGAAAGCAACTCACGATTCTTACCGCGACCAGCGGCGATACCGGTTCCGCGGTCGCACATGCTTTTCACAAAGTGCCGGGCGTGCGCGTCATTGTGTTGTTTCCGTTCGACGAAGTCAGCGTCAGCCAGCGCAAACTGATGACGACGTTGAAGGACAACATCCGCACCGTGGCGATTGACGGAAAGTTCGATGATTGCCAGGCGATGGTGAAACGCGCCTTTGCGGATGACGCGTTAAAAAATATTCCGCTCTCGTCGGCGAACTCGATCAACATCGGACGACTGTTGCCGCAGAGCGTTTATTATTTTTACGCCGCTTCCCGCCTTGCGAAACCCGGCGAGCCGATTGTGTTTTCCATACCGAGTGGGAATTTCGGCGACATGATGGGCTCAATTGTCGCGCGCGAGATGGGTTTGCCGGTGAAAAAGATTGTCGCCTCAGTCAATGACAATGATGCCTTCCCTCGATTTCTCCAAACCGGCATTTACCAAAAAATCGTGCCCTCGCGCAATTCGCTCTCGAACGCGATGAACGTCGGCCACCCGAGCAATCTCGCGCGGCTCGTGGCTGTGTATGGCGGGCGCATGGATGAAACGGGCAGGATTCATCAAATGCCTGATCTCGCCGCGATGCGTCGCGATTTATTTTCGAGTTCGATTTCCGACGAGCGCACGCGCGCTACGTTTTTGAAAGTGTGGGACAAATACAAATTGCTGCTCGAACCGCACGGCGCGGTGGCGTGGCGCGGATTTGAGGATTGGATGGAGACCGAGCCGTTGAATGGTTTGCCCGCGGCGATTCTGGAAACGGCCAACCCGGCAAAGTTTCCAGAAGAAATCGAAAAAGCCTTCGGCTGGTCGCCGGACGTTCCGCCTGCCATGGCCGCGATGATCAAGTTGCCAGAAGATTTTGACCGGATGGGCGTGGATTACGAAAAATTTCGCGAGTATCTGCTGGAGAAACACGAAGCCCAGTGACGCTGGCTGATTAAGCTACCCAGCCGATTCGCAACTGGCCGACTACAACTGCTCCTTCTTCAACAATCATAGCGCGCGCGTTCACGTCGCCGAAGAGCCGGGCCGTGGATTTCAGTATCAACGTGCCGGAGATATTCAAACTCGCGGCCAGTTCGCCCGCAATTTCCGCCCCACCCGCTTTGATGGGTTCTTTCCAATAAAAATGGTTCGCGGCGGGAATAATTAATCGCTCGGTCGCGAAGGTGCCTTTGATTTCTGCGCTGGAATAAATCGTGAGCGAACCTTGCGCAGTCAGTTTGCCGAGCAATCGTCCCTTGATAACGGCATCACCGACGATGGCGTCCGTGTTGAAGACATAGCCCTTCGGTTCGATGACGAAGGCGCCTTTGGTTTTAAAATTTTTGGAGACCGCGTTTGCGATTTGATAATCGTGGAGGTCGATGTAGCTGCTGCAACGCTTGCACATCGAGGATTCGGCGCTAACGGGCACGTCCAGGTCTGTGCCGCATTCAAAGCACGTGATCCGTTTTTGTTTCGGCGCGTTCTCCGGTGCTTTTGGCGCGGGGCTGGCAATTTCCTGGACGCGCAGGTGCTGGCCGCATTTTTTGCAGACGCTTGAAAAAGCGGTGCGCGGCTCGGCTTGCTGGTGGCCGCAATGCGGGCAGGTCACCAGGATCTGGTCCTGTTTGTTCGCCGGCATTCAATCTTGCCTGTGCAGAATTCAGCGGCGGTTTAACGGATGATGGGCTTGGCCGCTTCGGGAATTGCGGGTCCTGCCCCGGCGCGCGGTGCGGTGGGCGAAACTTTATTCGGATTAACTTCCGTTTTGCCGACAAAGGTCACGCCTTCCTCAATCACCAGCTTGGACGCGCGAACATCGCCGAACAATTCCGTCTTGGCCTTGAGCTCAATTTTCTCCTTCGCTGTAATGTTGCCCGTGATCTTGCCGCGCACCACGACCGACTGGGCGGAGATGTTGCCATTGACAACCGCGCCGTCGCCGAGATTGAGCGTGCCGTCCGTTTGGATTTCGCCGTCCAATTTCCCATCGAACGTGAGTTCGCCGGAAAATTTCAGGTTGCCCTTGATCTCTACATCCGAGTTCAGAACATTTTTTGAAGTGCCTGTTTCATTCATAAATATTTCCTGCAGGTTTTTGACTGAACCCTTTCTAGTTCACGAACGGATACGCGTCAAAAGTTTATTCTGGAAACTTTCCCTTTGGAATTTGCTGATACATCTGGTTTCCCGGTGAATTCCACACTTTTCAAACGCCAGCGGCCTTACTACTCTCTCGCTCCCTTTGGGGCCGCTATGGGCGGTTCGCAGAAATTTTATGGCGTTGATTGTTCAAAAATACGGTGGCACTTCGGTAGGCAACACCGATCGCATCAAGAATGTCGCGGCGCGCGTCGCGAAGTATCATGCGCAAGGCGATAAGATTGTTGTCGTGGTCTCGGCCATGAGCGGTGTGACGGATAATCTCATCAAAATGGCCAAGGACCTGATGCCGTTGCCGGACGAGCGTGAGATGGACGTGCTGCTGGCGACTGGAGAACAAACGACTATTGCGCTGGCCGCCATCGCGCTGCATTCCATCGGTGTCCCAGCCGCGTCGCTCACCGGCGCGCAGGCCGGCATTCTGACGGACGGCGTTCACACAAAAGCAAAAATCCAAAACATCACGCCGAAGAAAGTTCATGATCTGCTGGATGCCGGAAACGTGGTCATTGTCGCGGGCTTTCAAGGTGAAACGCCGGAAGGACAAATCACGACGCTGGGCCGCGGCGGTTCAGATTTGACGGCGATTGCGCTGGCGGCGGCATTGAACTCTGATCTTTGCCAGATTTACACGGACGTGGATGGC
>JBEEGR010000262.1:0-9336 GCA_041166985.1 Verrucomicrobiota bacterium
TCCGGTTTTTCGCGGCGAGTGATACTGACCGCTTCGGAGCCGTCCAAGGCGCTAAGGACGTTGTAGCCGCTGGATTTCAACTTAAAAGACAGGGTCTTGATGATGATGGCGTTGTCGTCAACAATCAGAATCTTTTTTTGATTCATAAGTTTCGAGCTGCATTTTCAGCAATAGCACGCCCCCCGAACTTTCACCATGGCTTGCAGAAACTTATCAAATCAGCGTTCCGCTCTCAATCCTTAACGGCGGGAATTTTTTAGTCGCCCGCACCGGATTTTTGTTCATGTTTAATGCTTGAACGAGTTTTAATTGAAATGGCGAATCCGTTTTACCAACCAGGCGAACACCGTTCGGAAAAGGTCAATGACCTCTTCGGCGCGATTGCGCCCCGATATGACCGGATCAATGATCTGCAAAGCTTTGGGCTGCATCGGTTGTGGAAGCGGCAATTGATCCGGCTGGCGAATCCGAAGGTCGGCGAACACGCGCTCGATTTGTGCTGCGGCACCGGCGATATCGCGTTCGCACTGGCCACTAAAGGCGCGCAAGTAGTGGGAATAGATTTCAGCGAACCGATGTTACAGGTCGCTCGGCGACGAATCAAACAGCGCTCGCCGGAAGCCCTGCCACCGAAATTTCTCCAGGGCGACGCCCAACAAATTCCTTTTCCTGACGAATCATTTGAAATTGTGACCATTGGGTACGGCCTGCGTAATTTATCGAGTTGGGAAACGGGATTGCGCGAGATGATCCGGGTCGCCCGGCCCGGCGGGCGGTTGCTGATTCTGGATTTTGGCAAGCCGGACAACGCGCTTTGGCGAATATTTTATTTTGGTTATTTGAAATGGTTTGTCCCGGTGTTCGGCAAAATTTTCTGCGGCAACTCCGCGGCTTACTCTTACATTCTTGAATCGCTGAAGCATTACCCCGCGCAACATGGAGTCGCTGTTAAGTTGCGCGAACTGGGCCTGATCAATGTGCGGGTTTTGAATCTATTGGGCGGCATCATGAGTATTCATTACGCGGAAAAGGCGTGAGGGAAGCTTGCGCTTCTGCGCGCTTCGACGGGCTAAACCCTGACTCCGACCCAAGCCGAGGCTTGAACTTCCTCGCGGTTTGCCCAGAATGGCGTCATGAATTTTCGCGAGAAAATTATTTCACGCGATGGCCTCGCCGTCTGGCGATCTGCGGTGGCTGCGACGGGCAAAAAACTTGTCGTCACTAACGGCTGTTTCGATCTGTTGCATCTGGGACACGTCAGTTACCTGGAAGCGGCGCGGAATCTGGGCGATGCCTTGCTCGTTGGTGTCAACAGCGACCAGGCGGTCAATCAGTTGAAAGGCGAGGGCCGACCGGTGAATTCCGAATCCGACCGGGCCGCAGTGCTGGCCGCGCTGGCGAGTGTGGACGGAGTTTTTATTTTTGCAGAAAAGACGGCCACTCAATTTCTGGCTGCAGCGAGGCCGGATATTTATGTCAAAGGCGGTGACTACACTCTCGAAACGATTAACCAGGAAGAACGTCGAACGGTTGAAAAGACCAACGGCAGGATTGTGATTCTTCCCTTCGTGCCCGGAAAATCCACAACCGCGCTGCTGGAAAAGATTTCCCGGCTTTGACTCTTCGGTTGGAAAATCAATTGTCTTGAGCAAAATCCAGCGAAGCTGGGGCACAGGCTGGTTCATGTACAAAAAAAACCGGGCCAAGCAACCAGGGGATGGCTGAGAGGCCCGGGGAATTTTCGAATTCAGTACAATAGTAGGATCACGGAGAACATCGGCCCCCAACTGTACTAGGTCCAGGGCCGAAATCTGTAAAAAATCAAAGAGCAATTTCCGCGATTCAAACCAGTGCTACTGCCGCTATTAAATCATCATTGCTTATCGGTGTCAAATCCTGGCAGCACATATTACTTTTTGTGTTTGGTAGAATAAGTTAAAGGCGTCGGCTTTTATGAAGAATTGCGGTCTGGATTTTTTCTGAACACGTTTAAACCGGCGGGAAAGAATTTTTTCACATTCCTGTTTACAGCCTTTCACCGGTTGTTAGTATCGACTTCCGCAAGCCATGAAAAAACTCGAAGCGATTATCAAACCGTTCAAACTGGAAGAAGTAAAAGAGGCCTTGGCCGCATTGGGAGTCGAAGGAATGACTGTCTCCGAGGTCAAGGGCTTCGGCCGGCAAAAGGGGCACACGGAAATTTATCGCGGCAGCGAATACACCGTGGATTTTCTTCCCAAATTAAAAATCGAGGTAGTGCTCGCGGACGCCAATGCCAATGCCGCCGTAGAGGCCATTGTCAAAGCCGCCAAGACCGGCAAGATTGGCGATGGAAAAGTTTTTGTGAGTTCCATTGAAAACGCGGTCCGCATTCGCACTGAAGAAACCGGCGAAGAGGCGGTTTAAGAGCCACAGCATCGGCGTATCCATTTTAACAAAGCATTATGAGCACACCCAAAAGTGTTATCGAGATGGCGAAAAAAGCCGGGGCCAGGATGGTGGACGTGAAATTCGTGGATACGTTCGGAACCTGGCAACATTTCACCGTGCCCATGCGGGAATTGACCGAAGAAGTTTTTGAAGAAGGGTTTGGCTTTGACGGTTCGAGCATTCGCGGTTGGAAAAGCATTGAAGCCTCGGACATGCTGGCAATGCCTGATCCGGTCACGGCTTTTATTGATCCTTTCATGGCCGTGCCCACCTTGTCGGTGACCTGCACGATTGCCGAAACTGGAACCAAGGAAGCCTATAATCGCGACCCGCGCGGCATTGCGCAACGCGGTGAAGCGTACCTCAAAAGCACGGGCATTGCTGATACGGCGGTATTTGGCCCCGAGGCGGAATTTTTCATCTTCGACAACGTCCAGTTCGAGCAGAAATCCAACGGCTCGTTTTATTCGGTGGATTCCGATGAAGCGGTTTGGAATACCGGCCGCGATGAAATGCCGAACCTCGGCTATAAAATTCGCCACAAAGAAGGTTATTTTCCAGTCGCTCCCGCCGACACCCAGCAGGACATTCGCACTGAAATGTGCCTCGTGATGGAACAACTCGGAATCAAAGTCGAACGCCAACATCATGAAGTTGCCACTGCCGGCCAGGCGGAAATTGATTTTCGTTTCGATACCTTGGTGAAAACCGCCGACACGATGATGCTTTACAAATACATCATCAAAAACGTGGCCAAGAAGCACGGCAAGACCGCCACGTTCATGCCCAAACCCCTGTTTGGCGACAACGGTTCCGGGATGCACACCCATCAATCACTTTGGAACAAGGGCAAACCACTCTTCGCAGGCAAGGAATACGCGGGGCTTTCGAAAATGGCGCTCTACTATATTGGGGGCATTCTGAAACACGCCAAGGCGCTCGCCGCGATTTGCAATCCGACGACCAATTCCTACAAACGCCTGGTTCCCGGCTACGAAGCGCCGGTGAATCTGGCCTACAGCGCGCGCAATCGTTCTGCGGCGATTCGCATTCCGACCTTCAGCGAAAGCCCCAAAGCCAAACGCATCGAATATCGCCCGCCGGACCCGGCCGCCAATCCGTATCTTTGTTACACCGCATTGCTGATGGCAGGCTTGGACGGCGTGATCAACAAAATTGATCCCGGCGAGCCGATGGACAAAAATCTCTATGAGTTGCCGCCGGAAGAGCACGCGAAAATTCCGCAGATGCCCGGGAGCCTCGAAGAAGCGTTGAATCATCTGCAAAAAGACCACGCGTTTCTGTTGAAAGGCGATGTGTTCACGAAAGATTTTCTCGAAATGTGGATCAGCCACAAACATAAAGAGCATGATGCGCTGCGTTTGCGCCCGCATCCGTACGAGTTTTATCTCTACTACGATGTGTAGAGCAATTTTGTATTAGCGCGGGAGTTCACGGCGCGCTTTTTTTCTGCAAAAAATAAAAAACGGCTGATTTTATTGGCAAAATTAAGTTGTGAATAACTCGTGAACAAGAGTTAATATGTTGTCCTCGTAAGTTCGGGGTGCATTGAATAGAAACACTCCCGGCAGGCGGGAATTTCTTTCGCCACCGAAGCTCACGGGAAATGATAAGCGGTTTCACAAAAAGTTGTTGACGTAAGTTGTTGATGAATTGGGTTTTAACCAGCCAGCACTGACGGATACGGAAAGTAAAAAATGATAAGTCTATTGATTTTGTTGGCTGAAAGTAAATTTGGTGATACAACGACCTCGCCAAAGTCGTGTAACAGGCGTGTGACGGAGCTAGGTGAATAAAATGCCCAAAAAACGGGCTTTCGACCGATGATCATGCAAGCTTCCGCAGACAAAATTTGGGGTGCCGCACAGGAACAATTGCGTTCCATGTTGAGCGCAGACACTTTTAATCTTTGGTTTTCACAACTCCGCGTATCCAATCTCGATGGCAATTGCCTCATCCTGGAAGTTGCCAATGACTTTTGTGAAGTCTGGCTCAAAGATAATTACATGGGACTGCTCCAGGACGTCGTCGCGCTCGCCGCCGGCCGCCAATTGCAGATCAAATTCAAAGTTGGTTCCGTTGCCTCTGCGGTGGTCACGCCGCAATCTATTGCTGCGACTCCGAAAACTAAAACTGTGGATTCCGCCGCCGAACGGAATGCCCAAAACGGCGAAATCAGTTTTAATCCGAAAAATACTTTCGACACGTTCGTCGTCGGCAACAACAACAACTTCGCTTACGCCGCCGCTCAGGCCGTTGCGCAGGCACCCGGCAAATCCTACAACCCCCTGTTTCTGTACGGCGGTGTCGGTCTCGGCAAAACCCATTTGCTCCACGCCATCGGTCAGCATGTCGTTCACAGCCGAAAAAGCGCGCGCGTGGCTTATGTTTCGTCGGAGAAGTTCACGAACGAATACATCGACGCCATTCAGAACAACCAACTCGTTAAATTCCGCAAAAAATATCGGCAGACCGACGTGTTGCTGATTGACGACATCCAGTTTCTCGCGGGCAAAGAGCGAATTCAGGAAGAATTCTTTCACACTTTTAACGCGCTGCACGAAGGCCACAAGCAAATCGTGCTGACCTGCGATCGCCCGGCCAGCGAAATACAGAACCTCGAACATCGCCTTGTCTCCCGCTTTGAATGGGGTCTGGTCACGGACCTGCAACCGCCGGATGTTGAAATGCGCCTCGCGATTCTCCAGAAAAAAGCGCAGATCATGAACGTCGTGTTGCCCGAGGAAATCATGAACTTCCTCGCCAATCGCATCCGCACGAACATTCGCCGCCTTGAAGGCGCATTGATTCGTGTCGCTTCCTACGCCTCGTTGACGGGTAAAAAACTCTCCTTGGAAGTTGTGGAAGGATTGCTCCGCGAAGTTCTGCACGAAGAAGGTCGTTTTTCCATCAGCATTGAAGTCATTCAGAAACGTGTGGCTGAACATTTTGACATTCGTTTAGCTGACATGACCAGCAAACGTCGCCCCGAAAATATCGCCTTTCCCCGCCAGATCGCGATGTTCCTCTCACGTCAAATGACCGAAAGCTCCCTCAGTTCCATCGGCGAAGCTTTCGGCGGCCGCGACCACGGCACCGTTCTTCATGCCTGTCGCCTCGTCAAAGACCGCATGGAGGTGGATCCCAGCGTCCGCCAAGTCGTCAGCTATTTGGAAAAGCAACTGATGCGATAGAGCTAAATGTATTCTTGCAAGATTATGAAATCAAAACACGTTGCCTGTTGCGTTTTCATTTCAGTTTTCTTGTACGGATGTGCATCCACAGACGAAATCAAGTTTGACACTACCAAGCGGGTTCCAACCACAACGTTAGATGTTTACCATTTCGACTCAGGAACTCCTAATCCTACAAAAAGCTTTAAAATAATCGCTTCCTTAAATTTCCTCGGTGAGAGGCAAGATGGAGCAAAAGCGCGACGCTACTTTATACGCCGCGCTAAGAAACTCGGGGCCAATGGAGTAATTATGGAAAGTCCAGGGTACGGAGGAACGAGCGGAAATATTTACGGGGTTTCAACTAAATGCTATTTCAAAGCTAAAGCTATTGTTTACGAATAGCTGGCCGATTCTTCTCTTTTTGTAAATAAATTTTCCTTTTCGGTTTTTTTGTGCTTCTTTGCGCTAGCTATGCCGGCAATTGAAGTCAGCGGGTTAACCAAAACATTTCGCACCTATAAAAAGCTGCCCGGCTTCGGCGGCGCGGTCCGCGGGCTTTTTCATCGGCAATACGAACAGACCATTGCCGTTAAAGACATTAACTTCACCGTCGAACCCGGCGAACTCGTCGGCTTTCTGGGTCCCAACGGCGCGGGCAAAACAACGACTCTCAAAATGCTCGCCGGTTTGCTCTACCCGACCAGCGGCACGGCTTCCGTGCTTGGATATGTTCCGTGGAAGCGAGACGACGGCTATCGTCGTCAGTTTGCGCTCTTGCTCGGGCAGAAGAATCAACTGTGGTGGGACTTGCCCGCGCGTGAATCACTCGAACTCAATGCAAAAATCTATGGCATCTCCGCCAGCGATCTCGAACACACCGTTTCTGAAATGACCGAACTGCTCGCCGTGCGCGATAAACTCAACGTCGCCGTGCGCGAACTTTCCCTCGGTGAACGGATGAAGATGGAGCTAATCGCCTCCCTGCTGCACAAACCGAAAATTCTGTTTCTCGATGAACCAACCATCGGCCTCGACGTCGTCTCGCAAAAAACCGTCCGCGAATTCCTGCGCGAACATAACGCCAAACACAAAACCACGATTCTGCTGACGAGCCATTACATGACGGACATTCAGGAACTGTGTGAGCGGGTCATCATCATTGATCGCGGGGCGATTTCGTTTGATGGCCGGCTCAGTGAAGTGGTGGATCGCTTCGCGGATTTCAAACTCATTTCAATTCAATGCGAAGGCGGTGTAAAATGTTCTGTCGAGCAATTGAATAAATACGGTGAAGTCGTCGAACAAAATCCCGGCAGCATCACCCTCAAGGTCAAGCGCGACCGCGTCATCCCCGTTTGCAAGGCGCTGCTTGATGAATTGCCTGTGAGCGACATTGATATTCAGGAAGTGCCGATTGAAGACGTCATCCGCAAAGTATTTGCGCGTTAATCTCGAAACCAAATTCACGCATGAAATCTTTGACCGAGCATCTCTGGTTTGAAACGCCGCATCGCCGCGATTATCTCAACATCACCGACACAGTTGAAAAACTCGTGAGCAAAAGCGGCGTGCAGGAAGGCCTGTGTCTCGTGAATGCCATGCACATCACCGCCAGCGTTTATATCAACGACGCCGAAGACGGCTTGCTTCACGATTACGATGTCTGGCTGGAGAAACTCGCCCCACACGCGCCCACTTCGCAATATCAGCACAATCGCACCGGCGAAGACAACGCCGACGCGCACATGAAACGCCAGCTCATGGGCCGCGAAGTCGTCGTCGCGATCACCAAAGGCAAACTCGATCTCGGTCCATGGGAACAAATTTTCTACGGCGAATTCGACGGAAGGCGGCGCAAGCGAGTGCTCGTGAAAATTATCGGTGAGTGATTAGCCCGAAAGCCGAAGTTGTGTAAACACTCGGAAAAGGAGCGCGGCTGTGTCGCAGACCAGCCGCAGCAGCTTCGCCACGGAATGAGCGTTGGAAAAACTGACACCTTTTTTGTTCGCCACGCGCTGCGGCTGGTCGAGAACGATACCGCCGCAGTCCGGCCCAATTTGGATTCCAATTCTGAGTTAGAAATTAGCTGACAAACTTCGGTTCGTAAATCGGTCCTAGTCCGTGTTTCCGAAGCAACTCAATAAATTTTGTCAGCCCACGTTTCTCGTCTGTCCCGAGATGGTAATGAATATGCCAGCCGAGATAATCGCGGCGGAAATCTTCATCGTATTCCGTGCGATTGCGAATGATGTGTTCAAGCGTATCAAGACCGAACTCGCGCGCATCAGTGAGCTGACGGCGCAACACAAAGTTTTCCATCCCTCGCCGCAATGCCCAGACCGCATAGACAAAAGGCAGTTGCGTCATTTCAAACCACGCCGCGCCGAGATCGAGAATTTCGTGCTCGCCTGTCACGCCGGAGCTGGGCGAAGGCGGATGCGTTGCGAGTGAAAAATCCAACGCCGGATCGCCAATCAGAAGAACAAAATCTTTTTCCTTTGCCGCAGCGTAACTCTCCAACGGCTTGAACTCCGGCTTCAAACCGCGTTCCGCCAGCAACACGCGCAATAGATTCACACTCGTCAGCGAAGCCGTATCACAAAAAACTTCCCGCACTTCCTCAATCGGTTTGCGATGCGCCAGCAAAACACTTTTGACTTCGCCCAGCGAGGCGATGGCGGTTCCATCGAGAATATCGTAGCGGTCGTTGAATAAAACTTCAGTGACACTGACGAGCGCGGCATCGAGTTCATCGCGTTGCAGCATTCCGGCAAGTTCCGACGGCGTGGCAAAGACAACTTCATCCTCCAGCCCGCGCGTGAGCGGCACGGCGTTTAGATAGCTTACCGATCCAACGCGAAACGGCGCCAGCGATTGCTCAAGGCCAACCTCACGTTGACGGTTCGCAGTGGTCTGATCGCGTTCCAACCGGCGCGCGAGTTCTTCCGCCGATTCGGGCGGTGCCATGCGGAGTTTGGGTGTTTCATCCGCCGCGCTCATAAATTGCGAAACTCCTCTTCGGTCAGACCGGATTGTTTGAGTATGGAACGAAAAGTTCCTGTGGGAATATCGCCAGGGTGCATTGCGACGTAAGTTTGTCGGCCATCCGCGTGGCGCAAAACGACATGTGATCCGGATTGCCGTTTAATGACGAACCCAGCGCGTTGCAATTTAGTCAGAGCCTCACGCGCTTTGTAAGGCATCGTCAGGGATGTCGAGGGTGGAGAACAAAGTTTCGGCAGAGGCGGGAATTTTTTCGCCGTTAGCGTGTTTTTCCGAAACCCACAATTTGAGCAAATCGGCGGCAGCCGCGCGCGCGCCTTCTACTCCCAGGCCGTGCGTTGTCAGACCGAGGCTCGGAATGTGCGCGTAAAAATAGCCGGGCGGAAAATCCGGTTCCTGAACCTTTTCAAAGACAACGCTGAAGTTCATGCCATTAATTAACGCTGAATCAGTTTCGCCGTCAAATGCCGAGTGGCTGTAACCATTCCGTTTAATGCTTTCACCCACGCGAGCGCGTCAATGCGACTCGCGTTCAAGGCGCTTGGCAAGTTGCTCCGCCGGTTCCGGTTTGGCCATGCGGAGTTTGGGAATGTCGTCTGACATGCGTGAAGATTTTAACGCAAAGTCGCGAAGGCGCAAAGACACAAACGGCTGGCGGAATGAAGAAATTTCAGTTGTTGATCCCCAATCTTCACTTTGATCTACT
>JBEEGR010000263.1:0-7208 GCA_041166985.1 Verrucomicrobiota bacterium
GACCGCGTAATTCATCTCCGCACTGTGCGGCGAACGCCCGTGGTTGCGCTGGTCCAGCGCGAAGATATGAAACGCATCCGACAATCCATCGCTGATCGCCTGCCAGTTTTCCAGTGAACCAAACAAGCCGTGCAAAACAATCAGCGGCTCGCCCTGGCCGTATTCTTTAAAGTGCAGTTGCATCGGGCAAATATTTTTGGAAAGGACGGTGCGTATTTAACTTTAGGCAGGGACAGCGTAATCCGTCCATCTAACTTTGTTCCCGGTAGGGATGGCGCGCTGCGCCGTCCGCGACGCGTTCAGCGGCGCAATCTTCGGTATGTCGAGCGGTTGCATTGCATCCGCTGCTGGACGAGACGGCCGGTCCGCAGGCTCGTTCATAAACTTTCAAAGTCTCCCTCGCCGTCCGGTTCCAATCAAATTGTTTGGCCTGCCACAAACCCGCCGAGCACAGACGTTCCCGTAAGGACGCATCGCCCGCCAGCGTCGTCAATTGTTTCGTAATGGAAGCAACCGCTTCCGGTTCCACAATTGCCGCCGCGTCACCCACCACTTCGCCCAGCGAACCGCGCGTGGACGAAATCACCGGACACCCGCACGCCATCGCCTCAATCGGCGGCATGCCGAATCCTTCATAGAGCGACGGATAAACAAATACGTCCGCCGCGCGATACAAATCGGGCAACTCGTCATTCGTCACAAAACCGAGCGGGCGAATGTCCGAGGCAAACGGCGATTGCTGAACCGCTGCGTGGATCGCTTCTGCGCCGCTCCAGTCGCTGCCGCCGAAAACGAGTTGCCAGTCCGAGCGCGTCGCCGACTTGAACGCGTTGAAGGCCGCAATCAGCCGGACATGATTTTTCGCCGGATGTTCGAGCCGCGCGACGTACAGGAAGAACGGCTTTTGCAGATTGTGTTGTTGAGCAAGTTTCGTCTTCGCCTGTTCGCGCGAGCCGGGAAAAAAGCGCTCATGCTCCACTCCGTTGTGAATCACGGAAATTTTTTCGCGCGGTAATCCAAAAAACTCCGTGATGTCCCGCGCCGTGTTCTCACTGATGGCGATGACTTCATCCTGCCGTTGCGCGAGCCGCCGCACCACGACGCGCCCGTAGAACATCCGTTTCCAATCATATTTTTTTGCGACACGAAACGGCGCGAGATCATGGATCGTGGCGACGAGCGGGCAGGGTCGGCGTCCGAGCAGACGGCGATAACTCGGCACATGCAACACATCGAGCCGCAGTCCGCGCGCGAGTCGCGGCAAATGGGTTTGATGCCACAGAATATTTTTCATCGCCGGACGAAATGTTTCCGGCACCGGCACGAGCTGCATTTTTCCTTTGGCGAAATCAAACAGCGGCAAATCCTCTTCCAGCACGAACAGGACAAATTGATGTTCGCCCGCTCGCGGCAGGAATGCGCGGAGCAGCGCGAAGAGATATTGCGCGATCCCGGTTTTCCCGCGCTGAATCACCGAAGTGGAAATGCCGATTCGCATTGGCCGGATTTTGCCGCGCCCCTGAGGAATGGCAAGTGGGGTTATTGCGTATGAGTGGACTGCGGCTGATGCTTCCGCATACAACCTGCGGTCTTAACGCTGCGGCGTCCACGAACTGTTATCCAGCAGTTCAATTCCCGGATTCCGAAAACGGATGCGCCGGCTTTTGTAAAGCGCGCCGAGCGCCTGCTTGAACGCTTTCTTGCTCGAATTGAATGCGGCGCGAATGTCCTCCGGCGAACTGTCATCATCCAGGTTTAATCGCCCGCCATTTTTCTCGAGTGCCTGCACAATCCGCAGTTTCAACGGCGCGACGCGTTTGTAGCCGGTCATGTCGAGGCTGAGATCAATATTTCCATCCGGACGAATCGTGCGCACAAAACCCTTCAAACGTTGTCCGGTTTCCAGTTGCACGGTCAGCGTGTCGCGATAAAGCAAACCGCGATGCGCGTTTTCGACGATGGCGTTGTAGCCGAGCGGCGATTGCCCGGTGATGAGCAGTTCCACCGGTTGCCCAGTCCGGTAATCAGGCGGAGTGCGATTGAGATGGCGGCGCAACCGCGCGCTGGCCACGATGCGATTCGTTTTCGGATCGAGATAAACGGCGACAATTACTTTTTGCCGTGGACGCACCGGATTTTCCATTTCGCGAAACGGGAGTAACAGATCTTTGGCCAAACCCCAGTTGAGGAATGCGCCGATGCGCACGTTCACGCTGATGACTTCCAGATATGCAAATTCGCCGACCATGACCAACGGGATTTCTGTCGTGGCAACCAGGCGATCCTCAGAATCGAGATAAACAAACACATCGAGCACTTCACCCTGTTTGAGGTTCGGCGGGATGTAACGGCCCGGAAGCAAAATCTCTCCCAGCTCGCCACCATCGAGATAAAGCCCGGGCGCGGATTCGCGGACGACGGAAAGTGTGTTGCGTTTGCCGATGACAGCCATGACGCAACATAAACGGTGGGCGATTCATGCGAGAGAATTTTTTTGCGCAAAAGGCGAAACCGCTCTTACCGCTTCGTTCTGCGTGACAATTCGGTTGAATCTGATAAAGTAAGCCGAGATGAAATCAGCGCCGAAATACAATTTTCCACCGGACGTTCCCATCTGGGTTGACCCGGAACGATTGAGCGGCGCACCCTGCTTCAAAGGCACGCGTGTGCCGGTGGACAGCCTGTTCAACAATCTGGAAAGCGGTCTTAGCCTCGACGAATACCTCGATTGTTTTCCCGACGTGACGCGTGAGCAGGCCATTGCCGTTTTGGAATACGCCCACAAGACCGCGCTTCAAGCCGCATGAAAGTCCTGCTGGATGCTTGCGTCCCGCGTCCGCTGCGAAAGTTTCTTCCCGATCACACCGTCCAAACCAGCGATCAACTTGAAACCGGGTGATTTCATGGAACTGAATTGGGATTGATTCGGCGCAGCGGCGACCGCAACCAGGTTTGCTCCTGCCTGGGGATGGAGAATTACAGCTAAGTCCGCTCTTGCGAAGGCTTGGTCTTTTTCCCGATGAATTTCTCCATGAAGGCAATCACTTCGGGTGGATCGGGAATCCGCTGCTCAAACAGTGGCGCAATGACTTCGTTACAAAAGTCAGCATACAATTTGTAGCTTGTCTCCACGCGGTTTGGAATTTCAGCCATCATCGCCTTGATCTCCTCTATTTGTCGAGAGAGGTCTTCAGCTTCTTGCGGGTTCGCTTTCTTCTCTGATTCGAGATGATTTATGAGGCCTGCGTTGTTTTTAAGCACCCTATCCAAGTCAGTTCTATCAGCAGCGCCAAAAGCAGAACAAAGAACCTCGTTCACAATCGCTCTGACAAGAAAGCGATCATCAACGACTCTGGCCAACTCATAGCATTTTTTGCGAAAGTCGACGTATCCAGTCGAGCCTTGAATCAAGTCTCCAAGCGTCTCGTTTGGATCAGTTGGAAACTTTACGTGGGGCTTTATGACCATCAAAGAAACTGTCCCAAGCGCTTCTCGAAACCGATGCGGCCCGGCCTTCTCTAAAATCTCGAAAAAGTAATCCAATGTGTTCAAAGGAGGATGCCTGAGAAACATCACATGTGCGGGATGGAGAAACTGCAGAAAAGGAAAACCATCGGTCATTCCGAATTTTCGGAGTAGGTCCGGTTTCGAAATTGTGAATTCTTCAAGCTCTTTCAGTTCCCACTGTTTGATGCGGAACGGTGGTCGTTCCGTCTCTTGATACCGCCGGAGAAATTCCTTGCAGGGATTTGATAACGCGTTCGAAGCAACAAACAATAACACATCGGGCCGTTCCGCCCTTGCCCACGACAGGCCCGCTTCAAGCTTTGTCGGAGGCACACCTTCCTTGTAATGCTTACATTCAACAAACCATCGTTCACGTTTCTCAGAACCATCAGGATCATCTTTGATGAAATAGCATTCTATGTCTCTACCTTGGTCGGATGGGCTTGAATTCAGACCAGTGCCTTTCCGCCAGCTCATATCTTTTGCCCCGAGGCGCAAAAGAAGTTCGTAGCAAAACTCCTCAAACTGAACCGACGTCAGGTGATCGAAGGAAAAGGCTTTCACCAACTTAGTGTTTGTCGTTACTCGCGAGCGGTCAAGCTGTAAGGGCATTGAATTGAATCCGTGTTCATCGGTGCTTACCTGTGGTTAAAAGTTTTTCCGCGCCGCGCCGGTTCAATGTTTTTCACCCAGGAATAAATCCAGCCCGCGCCGCGCGTTTTCCCACGAATGGAAGAGTTAAAACAGGAATTGCCAGTCCGTCCAATCCCTGCTTGAATTTTGGTGGCACTTTCGAATGGCCGATGTTCTTCATTGTCGAAAGACAGACGTCATCAAAATGCGGGACACACCTTGAACCATGAATAGACCTTTGAGCACGCCGGGCATCTGCCGCATTGATCAGCTGGAAAAGCATAATCACGGTTTTTTTGTGCGCTTGCAGCGGAAGGGTAAAATTCATTCCGCGTTCTTTCCCGACCAGCGACATGGCAGTCGGGAGGAAGCGATGAAAGCAGCGGAACAGCATCGCGCAAAGTTGCTCAACAGGTTCGGGTTGACCACAGTCATGTCACGCCGACGCTGGGCCGAGATCCGAAGGCGGAAAGGGGTGTCCGGCATCCACGGCGTGCAGAAGGTGATGGATCGGCGGTTCACGCCGCCGAGGATATATTGGAAGGCGACCTGGAGTCCCGAGCCTTATGTGGTGGTGCGGCGGCAGTTTTCCGCGAGGAAATTTGGCAGCGGGAAAGCCCGACAACTGGCCATCCGCGCTCGTCGCGCCGGTGTGGCGCGTTTGAAATAAAGCGGACAAATCCCAACGGCAGGAAATTAATTGAGTGATTCTCGAACTGCGCTACTCTTTGGCGTCGTTTAACCCGTTGTTTATCCATTGAAAGATTCAAACAAAATATCCGACAAGGAAATCACCGACCCGGTCATTTACTTCAATCGCCGGAATTTCATTCGCGCGGGAATTCTCGCGGCCAGCGCGGTGGCGACGGGCGCGGTTTATCGGCAGTTGAACCATCCGGCGGCGGGCAAAATCAACACAGCGCGGATTGAAGGGCTGACCAAGTCTGCGACGACGAATGCGGCCACCGGGTTTCAGGTCGCCGAGGCGCAGACTTCTTTGCAGGACATCACGCATTACAATAATTTCTACGAGTTCTCGACGGACAAGGAACGCGTCGCGTCGTCAGCGGCCAACTTTGAAACCAAAGGCTGGCAGGTGTCGGTGGAAGGTCTGGTGCGGAAACCCAAAGTTTTTGATCTCGACGATCTCCTGAAAATCAGCGCGCCGGAAGAACGGGTTTATCGGATGCGTTGTGTCGAGGGCTGGTCAATGGTGATTCCGTGGGCGGGTTTTTCGCTTTCAAAACTTCTCAGCGCGGTCGAGCCGCTCGATGAGGCGAAGTATGTTGCCTTCGAGACGTTGCTGGATCCCAAACGGATGCCGGGACAACGGAGCGGCGTGTTGAACTGGCCGTATGTCGAGGGTTTGCGGATGGATGAGGCGATGCATCCGTTGACGTTGCTGGCCAGTGGAATTTATGGACGCGCGTTGCCGCCGCAGGATGGCGCGCCGATCCGGTTGGTTGTGCCGTGGAAGTATGGCTTCAAAGGCATCAAATCCATTGTGAAAATCAAACTCGTGGCGACGCAACCGCGAACGACCTGGAATGAAGCCGCTGCGAACGAATATGGTTTTTACGCCAATGTGAATCCGCGCGTGGACCATCCGCGCTGGAGCCAGGCAACTGAACAACGCATCGGTGAATCGGGAAGGCGACCAACGCTGATGTTCAACGGCTACGCGGAACAAGTCGCGCAGTTATACGCCGGGATGGATCTGCGCGCGAATTTCTGACGCATGAACGCCAACGATCTTCGCTTTGCCAGATTGCTTGTGCTCGTCAACTGCGCCGTGCCGGCGACGTTGCTGGCCTGGGACGCGGGGCATCACAAGCTCGGAGCGAACCCGGTGAACTTTGCCATTCTCACCACCGGCATGATGGCGCTGATTTTTCTGATGCTGACGTTGCTGGTGACGCCGCTGCGGAAAATTTCTGGCTGGAACTGGATTATTTTTTCGCGGCGCACGCTCGGACTTTACGCTTTCTTTTATGCGTGCGCGCATTTCCTGATTTTCTTTGGCTTCGACCGGTCGTTCAGCGTTTCCAGCACATTGTCGGAAATGGTTAAACGCAAATATCTCATCCTTGGAAGCACGGCTTTGCTGGTCATGGTGCCACTGGCGGTCACTTCAACCAACGCAATGATAAAACGACTCGGAGGGAAACGCTGGCGGGCGTTGCATCGGCTCGTGTATGTGGCGGCCATCGCGGGCGTGATCCATTATTATATGCAGGTGAAAGCGGACGTGCGTAAACCATTGGCGTTCGCGACGGTACTGGCAATTCTGCTCGGCTATCGGCTGATCGTTTATCTGCGCCGGCCCAAGGCAACACCGGCGACGGCGCCGGTGGCCAAACCGAAGTTGGAGGCGTGATCTTTTAGATTCCACCCGCCGTCGTCAGCGCACGATGACTTCCGGCGGACGCACTTCGACTGAGGGCGGTCCGACGATGACTTCGGAATGACGATGATGGTATTCGCCGTGATGGTGGTGACCTTCGGAGACAATGCAGCCGGAAGTGAGGAGCGTAATAACGCAGGTTATTAAAAGGAACAGTTTCATAGTTTGTTTTGGATAGGGTTGCCGCGGTCACAGACCACAGTTGACCGTGGCCTGCCCAAGTCACAGTACGCGCCCCACGCGGATTCCTCTATAAGGTGAAGTCCCGCCGTCCGAAATGCTCTGCTGGCGACTTGCCGGCGTTACCGCGATTCAGCATCGGACCTCAAAGAATCTCTCCAGTGACTCATGAAAAACTTTTTGGTTTGCGGAAAGAAAGTGTCCGCCCGGCCAACAATCGGACGCAGCGCCGTGGTCATTTGCATGACGACCAGCATGAAAATCACGGCCCAGGTGTTGAACCCGGCATTGGATTTCGCCTGCGAATGCGAGAAAGCCGCTTTCAGAAAACGCAGCCCAAAAAACGAGGCGATAAACCAAAAGATCAGATGCAACGTCCCCATCCAGTTGGCGGAATTGGTCGATTGCGAAAACAGCCACGCCACCGGCGCAAAGCCGATGAGTAACATCGTCGTCAGCATCAACATGCCCATGACGAGGCCGA
>JBEEGR010000264.1:0-2588 GCA_041166985.1 Verrucomicrobiota bacterium
ATCAATCGCGCGCAAAGGGCTGCGCAAATCATGCGATACAGAATATGAAAAGGCCTCCAGTTCTTTATTGGCCGCTTCGAGTTCGGCGGCATTTTTACTCAAACGCTGCGCCAGCTCTGTGTTTTCCTTTCGTAATTTTTGCACGGTCAGAGCACGGGAGATTACGGGTAAAATGACACTCAGCTTAAAAGGCTTTAGAATGTAATCCAATGCGCCCGTTTTCATCGCTTCAACCGCGCTGTCAATCGTGCCCTGGCCAGTCATAATGATGCCGACCATGTTCGGATCAATTTTCAAAGCCGCCTGGAGCAGCGAGATGCCATTTATTCCCGGCATCATCAGGTCCGAAAGCAGCAAATCGAATTTGTTCCCGCGCAAAATCGCCAGCGCATCCGCGCCGGTGGTGAATCCGGTTGTCTCATAGCCGCAATCACGGAGGGTATCGCAGAGCGCTTTCATGTGCGGCGCTTCGTCGTCCACAATCAGAATTCGCGGGGTTCCTGGCTTAGGATCGTCTTGCATTGTCGTTTCTATAATTTTGCGTTCGGAAAGAAATGCGCCAGTGTTTCGCGCAATTCACGAAGTTTGGGCGGTTTGCTGAGTACCTTGTCCACATTTGGTGGAATATCGCCCTCCGCCACGAGCCGTTGTCCCCAGCCGGTCAAAAGAATGACGGGCGTAGCCGGCGACATATTTTTTATCGCGCTCGAAACTATGCGGCCATCCACATAAGGCATCCCGAGATCACTGATGACCACAGCAAATGACTCGCCGCTTTCATGTGCTGAACGAAAGGCATCAATTCCCATTTGGCCGCCGTTGGCAGTAACGACTATATGACCGTCGCCTTCCAACGCGTCTCTGAGCGATTTTATCAATAGCGGATCGTCGTCCACGACAAGAATGCGCAACCGCGATGGAACTCTGTAGGCCGCTTTAGACGTCATCGGATCAGCAGTGACGGTCATCGGCACCGGAAAATTTAATCGCATGGTCGTGCCTTTACCCGGGCTGCTTTCAATTTCTAGTTCTGCGCTGTGGCGTTCCACGATTCCATAAACCATCGCCAGACCAAGGCCGGTGCCGCGTTCGCCTTTAGTGGTAAAAAATGGTTCCAGACAACGGCGCCGCGTTTCTTCGTCCATGCCCGCTCCGGTGTCGCTTACTTCCATGTGGACACGCTGCGATGCCGGGCCGTGTGATTCTGAAATTTCTTCCGCAACTTTCGTTCGCAGCGTCAATGTTCCGCCCGCCGGCATCGCGTCAACGGCATTAAAAACCAAATTGATAAGCGCTTCACGGATTTCGCTTTCGACTCCCATGATCGCGGGCAGATCGTCCGCCAACTCAGTTTCCATTTTGATCATCACGCCGCGTTGTTGCGGCATGTCGCTCCAGCGCGCGCGGGTGAGATCCTTGACCTGCTGAATTAAAGGGTTCAACTGCACCGGTGTCAGAGTTAATTGCGGCCCGCGTTTGCGATAAAATTCTCCCATGCGTGCGACTGTTTGGGCTACATCGCCAATAGCACGCAGGATAGTCGTCAGATATTCGCGAGCCCGGGTACTGAGATTAGGCTCCTGCTCAAGCAATGCTTCCGCATAAATTCCTACCGGTGAAATGGCATTGTTGATGTCGTGAGCGATGCCACTGGCCATCTGGCCAAGCGCTCGCAGACGTTCCTGCTGCATGGCGGCCTGTTGCGTCTCGCGCAAGTCATCGTAAGCCTGTTGCAACGCGGTGTAGAGTTGTGCCTGATGCGCGGCCAGCGCGACATGCTCGCTTAACTGCCGGATAAATTCACATTCACCGCTGCTGAAACTATTTGGCTGCCGCCGCGCGGCGATGAGCACGCCGAAAACTTTGCTTTCGACCAGCAACGGGGCGAGCACCAGCGAACGCAAACCTCCTTGCGCGAGGCGTTCAGGAAAAGGAAATTTTAACTGGCTGATGTCCGGTTCATAAACCAATTGACCCCGCACGCAGCGGGAAAGTCCATTTTGATCAATGCCAACGCGACTTTGCTCGCGCAGATCGAGTTCCGAGGCAGTCGTCTGGCTGCGCGCGCCGACGCTCAAAACCGTCAGCACATTTTCCGCGCCTTCATAGGTGCAGACGCTGGCGAAATCAACCGGGAGATACTCTTCCAAATTTTTCAGGGCCACATGAAAAATTCCTCCCAGGTCCAGCCGTTCGCCAATGGCTCGCGTAATCTGATTGAGCAATTCCAGCCGCGCCAGTTGCGACTGCACCTTGCTTTCAGCATTTTTGCGTTCGCCAATTTCATCCCGCAGGGCGCGCTCTCGCTCTTCAATTCCGCCGAGCATCTGATTGAAGGCCGTGGTGAGAATTCCGATTTCATTCATGCCCTGCGCAGCGGCGCGGACGGTGTAGTCTTTGTGTTCCGCCACCATTTTAGCTGTTTCTGCCAACGCAAGAATTGGCCGGGAAATGGGGCGTTGCAACCAGGACGAAAGCGCAAAGGCGACGAGCAGTGAGCCGATCAAAACCAACCCGGCGATTCCACCAAACAAGAACAGCCGCTCATGCACTCCGTGCAAATCAGCCTGAAGATAGATTGTGCCGAT
>JBEEGR010000265.1:0-3893 GCA_041166985.1 Verrucomicrobiota bacterium
CTCATCAAACCCGAATACGTTTCATGACGGAAAAACTTCAGGCCTTGCTCCGGTTGTCTCACGAACGGCACCAACCTGGGTTCGCTGAAGAAAGAGGATACCATTGAATGCAACTGGAATTGAAAGCGGCGGCCATTTCCGATCACTTGCGCGAAGCCTTTCGGTTCAGCTAGTTATTTCTAATGGCAATGGAATCCAAGGTCTATCTCGCAGTTGATGTGGGTGCCGAAAGCGGCCGCGTGATGGCTGGCATCTGGGACGGTCGGCGGATTGAGTTGCGGGAAATTTATCGTTTCCCCAACGGTCCGATGACTCTGGGTCACACGCTGCGCTGGGATGTGGCGCGGCTTTGGTTGGAAATACAGAAAGGCCTGGCCTTGGCCGGAAAACAATTTGGCGCGCGCGTTGTTTCGGTGGGGGTGGATACGTGGGGTGTGGATTTCGTCTGGTTAAATTGCGCCGGGGAAATTTTAGAGCCACCGTTTCATTATCGCGACAGCTACACCGAGGGCATGACGGCGAAAGCGTTGCAACGCGTGTCGAAAGAGGAGCTTTACGCGCTGACCGGTCTGCAGTTCATGCCGTTCAATACGCTTTTCCAATTACTCGCGTGGCAGGCGCGTTCCCCGGAGGTGCTTGCCGAAGCGGACTGCCTCTTGTTCATGCCGGACTTTTTGCACTGGTCGCTTTGCGGGGTGAAATGCGCCGAATTTACGATTGCCTCGACCTCGCAATTTGTGCATCCAGCGCATCAGGGCTGGGCCGTATCGTTGTTGGAAAAACTTGGATTGCCCATTCATTTTCTGCCGAAGATTGTCGCGCCTGGAACGGATCTGGGAAAACTGCATCCTGCCCTTGCAAAAAAGACCGGCCTGACCCACGCCCGCGTTGTCGTACCGCCGTCGCATGATACCGCCTCGGCGGTGGCGGGGGTGCCGACCGCGCGCACTGGCAGCGCGAAGTGGGCTTATATCAGTTCGGGCACCTGGTCATTGATGGGAGTTGAGCTAAAAAAACCGGTGCTGTCGCCGCGCGCTCTTGAGTTGAACCTGACCAATGAAGGCGGCATTGACGGAACCTGTCGTCTGCTCAAAACAATCATGGGTTTATGGCTGGTGCAACAATGTCGGCGCTCGTTTGCTGCGGCGGGCAGAGAATATAATTATGCTGAATTGGGAAAACTCGCCGCCAATGCCCCGGCCTTGCGTTCGCTGGTGAATCCGAATGCATCGCGCTTTCTCAATCCGCCCGACATGCCGGACGCCATGCAAAAATTTTGCAACGAAACCGGCCAGGCGCTTCCGCAATCCGATGGCCAATTGGTGCGGTGCGCGCGCGAAAGTCTGGCGCTGATGTATCGGGAAACGTGCGGCGCGCTGGAAGAACTCACCGGCGAAAAAATTGACATCATTCACATCGTGGGCGGCGGCTCCAACGATCAGTTGCTGAATCAAATGACCGCCGACGCCTGTCAGCGCACGGTTCTGGCCGGACCGGTGGAAGCCACGGCGCTGGGCAATCTGCTGACGCAGGTGCGCGCCAGCGGCGAATTGGCGTCGCTTGATGAAATGCGGGATGTTATTCGCACCTCGACGGAACAAATTTCGTTCCAACCGAAATCAGTATCGGCATGGGACGACGCTGCGGAATTGTTCGCCGAATTGCGGCAGCGCGATTAAGCGGCGGGCACCATTATGACCATTCATCTTTTCATCCCGTGCTTCGTGGACCTGATGTTTCCGCAGACCGGGAAGGCGATGGTGCAGGTTCTGGAAAAGCTCGGGCACAAAGTAATCTGTCCCGAAACTCCGGCCTGCTGCGGTCAACCGGCGTTCAACACCGGCTACTGGGATGAAAGTCGCGCGATTGCGGTGACGATGCTTGAAAGCCTAAAGGACGCGGAGGCGGTGGTCATCGGCAGCGGTTCCTGCGGCGCGATGATGAAGGTTTTTTATCCGGAACTTTTTGCCGGGACGAAATACGAAACCGCCGCGCGCGAACTGGCGCCCAAAGTCTGGGAGTTTTCCGGTTTCCTCGTGAACAAACTTGGCGTCACCGATCTCGGCGCAACGTTTCCGCACAAGGTCACCTTTCACGACGGCTGCCATGGCTTGCGGGAGTTGAACAACAAACGTCCGCCGCGCGAACTGCTCGCCAAAGTGCGCGGTCTTGAATTGGTGGAGATGAACGAAACGGAAACCTGCTGCGGTTTCGGTGGAACGTTTGCCGCAAAGTTTCCGGCGATCTCCACGGCCATGGGCGAAGCGAAGTGCGCCAACGCGGTTTCCACCGGCGCGGATTTTATCGTGTCGTGCGATTCTAGTTGCCTCATGCAGATTCAAGGTTTGCTTGACCGTCAGGGCAAGCCGATCAAGACGATTCACATTGCGGAAGTTCTGGTGCATCAATGATCAAAGCTAGAATCAAGTTTAGTCCAGAGTTCTTGACCGAGGCTATGGTGCGCTATAGACAGCAGCATCGGACAAGATGGCTGCTGACTTTGATAAAAATCATAAGTTTTCTGCTTTTAGTGGCCTTAGGGGTTTTCATCACATCCGAAGGTGAGTGGATCATCGGCTTATTTTTTGCAATGATTTCAGCATTGCTTCTTTTCTCGCAAAGGATCGGCTTATGGTGGATGCGCCGGTCATTTTTAAAATCTCCTTTCTATAATGAGGATCTGACAATTGAGATTTCTCATGAAGCGTATCATGTGAAGGGTTCGAAGCAGGATTCGAAACTGTCCTGGAGTTTATTTAGTAAGATTGTCTGTATGCCTGATGGCTTTTTATTGTTTCAAGGGCCGAGTTTTTTTAACTGGATTCCGTATTCTGCACTTGAAGATCCGAATCAACGGGAAGAGTTAAAAGCGCTTCTCCGCGACAAAACTCCAAACTATGACTCAAGGTTGGAGGCCGGTTCTTAATGACTACGCCCGTCGCGCAATTTAATTCCGATGCCCGCCGCGTAGCGCCGGACCTTCGCCATCGTGAAATCATCCATACCGCGATGCTCAAATACGAAGGCGTGCGCGACATCCGGAAGGCGTGGTTTCAGGATTGGCCCGGCGCACGCAATCTCGCCGCCGCGACGAAACAGGAAAGCATCCGGCATCTCGACCGGTATCTCATTGAATTTGTCGGCA
Organism: Verrucomicrobiota bacterium; assembly: GCA_041166985.1. Classification (GTDB taxonomy): domain Bacteria; phylum Verrucomicrobiota; class Verrucomicrobiia; order Limisphaerales; family DASXHY01; genus DASXHY01. Next base: position 3,146 of record JBEEGR010000265.1, read on the forward strand.
ACCTCGAATCGCGCGGCACAAAAGTCCATTGGGCCAGCACGGGCGAACAGGCGCGCGAAATAATTCTTGGCTTGCTGAAGGAAAAGAGCGCCCGGGTCGTTGTTAAATCGAAGGCGATGACGTCCGAGGAAATCCATCTTAACGACGCGATGGAACACGCCGGTTACGAAGTCGTCGAATCCGACCTCGGCGAGTTCATCGTCCAACTGCGCAAGGAAGCGCCGTATCACATTGTTTTCCCCGCGATGCACCTGACGCGCGGTGATATTCGCGAAACTTTCCGCACGCAACTCCACGAAACGCCGTCCGACGAACCGGAAGATCTCACCATGGTTGCGAGGCGAGTGTTGCGGCAAAAATATCTTCAGGCGGATGTCGGCATCACCGGTGCGAACTTCGCCATTGCGGAAACCGGAATGATTTCCATCACCGAGAACGAAGGCAACGCGCGGCTCACCGCGGCGTTGCCGCACACGATGATTACCCTGCTGGGCATTGAGAAAATTTTGCCACGTCTTGAAGACCTCGCGTTATTCCTCCCGATGTTGGCCGTCATGGGAACAGGCCAGCCGCTGACTGCTTACAACACAATGTATGGCGGCCCGCGTCAGCCCGGTGAAACGGACGGCCCGGAAGAATTTCATGTGGTGCTGCTCGATAATCGTCGCACCTTTCTGCTCGCCGACCCGGAACAGCGCGACACATTGCAATGCATCCGTTGCGGCGCGTGTCTGAATGTCTGCCCGAT
>JBEEGR010000266.1:0-3054 GCA_041166985.1 Verrucomicrobiota bacterium
CTCGTTGGAATGTTGCCCTTGTTCGGTGGCATCGCGGGCACGTTGGGTATCTGTTTACGCGCCAGCTGGCAGCCAAAGGATTTTCGTGCATTGGTCACAGCTTTGGCGCGAGAACATCCGGAAGTGCGACCTCTGCTCGCTACCGCGTTGGAACAGGAACCCGATTCTGAATCCGGTAATTTCCTTTTCCTCCAACTGCGCGTCATTGACGAAGCACTCGGTCATCCGCGAAAAAATTTCTGGACGCAAACTCTCAGACGAAAACTGGCTTTCGCCAAACTTACGAATGTCTTCGCGGTCACCGCGTTCGTAATTTTCTTTTCAATGAACCACTCCGGAACTCGCCTCGCATCCGGGCCATGGTTGGCGAGTGAAATTACTGTCACGCCGGGTAACGCCCAGATCGAACGCGGCACGGGACTGGTGATTTCCGCGCGCTTTGGCCGCAAGCCACCGCCGGAGGCGGCGGTCGTTTTGATTTCTGCTTTAGGGAAAACAAAACGTATCCCGCTCGCGCGACATTTATCCGATCCGGTTTTTGGCGCGAGCCTGTTGGAAGTGACGGAGGACGCTGCCTATCACGTCGAATACTCATCGAAAAAAACCGACGACTACAAAATCAGTGTGTTTGATTATCCGGCTTTGACTCGCGCCGATGCTTCGCTGCGATTTCCTGATTACACTGGGCTAACAAACAAAATAATTCCTGATACTCGCCGCATCACCGCCGTCGAAGGTTCGCGTCTGAGTTACACGCTCGAACTCAATAAACCAGTCGCGCACGCGCGGCTCATCGGTAAAGAAGAGACACTGTCGCTCACGGTCAGGAGTAATGCCATCGCAGCTTTGCCGGAAGTAACCCTGGCCAACAGCGGACATTACGCGCTTGAACTGGTGGACACCGAAGGCCGCACAAACAAAGCTCCTGCTGAGTTTGTCATTCAGGTTTTGCCCAATCGTCCGCCGGATTTGAAAGTGATCTTTCCGCGCGGCGATCCGCGCGTTTCGGCTTTGGAAGAAGTGCAATTGCAGGCGGAAGCCACGGACGATTTTGGTTTGGTGAAATATGGGATCGGCTTTGGTGTGGCTGGGCAGGAACCAAAGTTTGTTGAATTGGGACAGCGCACATCCGCAAATGACAAACGGCTGTTCGGCCAATTGATTCCATTGGAAAAACTCGGCGTTGAAGTGGACCAGATAGTATCTTATTTCGCTTGGGCGGACGATTACGGTCCCGATGGCCAGGTGCGCCGCACCTTCAGTGATATGTTTTTTGCCGAGGTACGGCCGTTCGAGCAGATTTTTCGCGCCGATCAATCCGGCATGCCGGATGGAGGCGATCAGAATCAGGGCGGCCGCGGCACCCAAAGTGTTAAGTTAGCTGAGTTGCAAAAAAGAATTGTGATCGCTACCTGGAAACTTCAACGCGAGAAAAATATCACTCGCACCACACAGCCATGAAAATTTATTTCCACATCTACCTCGTCACGCTGCTTTCGTTCTCACCCGTTATCGCGCAGGAAAGCCCGCGTCCATCGTCCCGGCCCGCGCGCAATATACCCGGCAAAACAGACGGCACAAATGATTACGCCACCGACATCGCTACCGTACTTGATGCCCAGGCGCAGGCTTTGGAGCAGATAAAGGAAATGTTGAAGGAAGCTGAAAATCCTGTTGAACGCACTGTGCTCGAATCAGCAATTAAAGATATGGAGCGCTCGCAGAAAGCACTTGATGAAGCGAAAACCTCGCCGCAAAAATTACCCAAAGCCCTCGCCGCCCAGCAAGCCGCGTATCAGGCGCTCTTGAAAATTATCCCGCGAGAAACACAAGTCCGGCGCGGGGGTGGCAACGGCCAGGGCGGTGACCAGCGCGACCAACAACAACTCGACCAGTTGGAAATGAAGGATGAAGCGAACCGCTACGAAACTGAGCGCCAGGCGGCCACTCCGCAAACACAACAACAGCGCGAACAATCGCAAACTGCCGATCGTCTGAAAGAACTCGCGCAACGGCAGCAAGACTTGAACGAACGTTTGCGCGAGTTGCAGACCGCGTTGCAGGCCGCGAGGACCGAACAGGAACGTGAAGACATTCAGCGCCAACTCAAACGTCTGCGCGACGAAGAGCGGCAGATGCTCGCTGACGTCGATGAACTGCGTCAGCAGATGGAACGTTCACCCAACGCCAGTCAAAATGCCGAGACACGGCAGCAATTGGAACAGACACGTTCCGACGTGCAGCGCGCCGTCGAGCAGTTAGACCAGAATTCACCATCGCAGGCGCTCGCCTCCGGTACTCGCGCACAAGAAAACCTGCAAAACATTCGCGAAGATTTGCGCAAACGCAGTTCCAGCCAGTTCACCGAGCAGATGCGGCAGTTGCGGAATCAGGCGCGCGAACTCGCGCAACGCGAAGAGGACATTGCGCGCGATCTGGATTCGTTGCAGAACACCGATCACAAATCTTTGGACAACTCCGCCGAACGCCAGCAGGTCGTCGAACAAATGGGACGGCAACAAAATACTTTGACCAATCTTCTTTCCAACATGCGTACGGTTACGGAACAGGCAGAAAATATCGAGCCGCTCTTGTCGAAACAGCTTTATGACACTTTGCGCAAGACCGACCAGATGCGAACAGAAAATCTTCTGCAAATGGGTGGTCAACTTGCGCAGCGCGGATTTCTGCCGCAAGCGAGCGACATGGAACACGCGGCTCGCACGAACATCAACGAGCTTCGTCAAAGCGTCGAACGCGCGGCGGAAAGTGTGCTTGGCAACGAAGCTGATGCGTTGCGTTTCGCGCAAAAGGAATTGAATGATTTAACGCGACAAGTCGAAAGGGAAATTGCCGCGCAAGGCCAGTCGAATCAACTGGCGCAAGCGAACGGCACAAACTCATCGGCTGCTGCTCGAAGCGTCCAAACAAATTCATCCGCAATCACACAAAACAGAAACCCCGGTGGACAAGGAAACGGTGCGTCAGAAAATTCTCAAGCACAGGGCACGCAAGATTCCAACCAAGGTGAGCAGGCAAATAATTCTGGCCGAC
>JBEEGR010000267.1:0-6286 GCA_041166985.1 Verrucomicrobiota bacterium
AACGTTGATGCGCCAAGGTTGGGCGGCGCAAGGAAAGGCTTAACGAATCCATGATTCAACCATGGAAAAAAATCCGCTCCGTGCCGCTTGGTAATTTCCGGATTTTTACTTTGCGGGCGGATCACAAAATTTCTCCGCGTACCGGCCAGGAGCATGAGTTTTTTATCCTGGACTCGGTGAATTGGGTCAACGTCATTGCGGTGACTGCCGATCAGCAACTCGTGATGGTGGAACAATATCGTCACGGCTCGAACACGGTCGAACTGGAAATTCCCGGCGGACTGATTGACGCGAAAGATGCGTCACCCGAAGCGGCAGGCGCGCGCGAACTACGAGAAGAAACCGGCTACGAAGGAACCAGTTCGCGAATTATTGGCGCGGTTCACGCGAACCCGGCAATCATGAGCAATACCTGCTTTACCGCGATGATTGAAAACTGTCGCTGCGTTCACCCGGTTGAATTCGACCACGGCGAAGACCTCGTCACGCGACTGGTGCCGGTGAAAGAAATTCCTGAACTCGTTGCGTCAGGAAAAATCAAACACTCGCTCGTGGTGGTTGCGTTGTACCATTTTGAACTGTGGCAACGCGGAGTGAAAGCAGAGACGCGAGATAGGGAATAGAGAAAGCGTTTTCCCGGGAGCGCCAGCGTCCCGCTGGCCTTTTTGCATTTGTTTATCAACTCGCCGGCGGGGTGCCGGCGCTCCCAGCGCTAGCCACTCTGACGGGCTTTTTCTTTCTTTTCTTCCAATTCAGCCTGCAATGACTTGCGGTCGTGAACGAGTTGTTGCTGTATCTGTTGGATTTTTTCAGCGTCGCCAGCGTTGGCGGCTTTATTGATGTCGTCCTTCAGGGCAATTTCCCGTTCAGCAATCTTTGCGGCGTATTTGGAATCGAGTTCGGCCAACTCTTTCTTTTTCGCAGCCGTCAGTTTGGTTGTGGGTGAGGATTTGTTCAACCGTTCCATCGCGAGTTCGTAAGAGCTTTTCATAATTTCTGAAGCGGCGGTCTGTGACCGTCGCAATTTATTTTCCTTTACCGGCGCTCGTAAAGCGCCGCTACAATTTTTTCTTCCAAGGCATGTCGGGAAATTTCTCCGGCGCTTTCACAATCGTCGGCGCCGGTTTCGCCATTTCCAGGTCGGGATCGCTCGCTGGCGCGGAACCGGGCGCAGTTTTGTCGCTTTTCCAGGAAGCGATGCGCGCTTTCATGCCGTGATGTTCCGCAGTCGTCTTGTCGCCTGCTTTCATGTAAAATAAGGAAAGGTTCGTGTGAACCAACTGTTCGTCCGGCTTCATTTTTTCCGCCTTATGACCTTCGGCAATTGCCGTGGCATATTCGCCTTTACGATAATAGGCCATGCCCAACGAGAGTTGCGCGTCGAAATTTCCCGGCTCAACCGCAAGCACCGCCTTCAACTTGGCAATGGCGCTGTCGTAATCGCCGGTGCTGAAGTCGAACATGGCGTCGTCGTATTGTTCCTGGAGTGTCATGCGGTTGATTCACACTACGCAGAGAGCGGTGTTGGGGCAAGCGGCGCGTGTTGCCTATTCGGTATTCCGTGAAGTAAGCTGGCGGCGTGCGTCCTCATGGAGCACGAAACATGACATGTCTTTGCCAATTAAATTAATCTCTACCGACTTCGACGGAACCATCTTTGCTGAATTTGAAAATCCGCCCATTCCTGAAAAACTTCAGCAGCTCATCGGCGAACTGCAAGCGCGCGGCGCAAAATGGGTCATCAACACCGGCCGCGAAATGGCGAGCCTGATGGAAGCGTTGGCGCGGGCGCGGATTTCCATAGAGCCGGATTATCTGATTTTGGTGGAGCGCGAGATTCATTCACATGACGGAGTCCGTTATGTGGGATTGGAGCCGTGGAATGCCGGGTGTTCGCAAGCGCATGAAGAGTTGTTTGCTCGCGTTCGCGCTGATTTGCCGCAATTGACCGAATGGATCAACGCGCGCTTTCATGCGACGGTTTATGAAGATCCGTATTCGCCCTTTTGCTTGATTGCCGGCAACAATCACGAGGCGGATAAAATACACGCCTATCTCGATGCTTATTGCCGGAGTGTTCCTGAACTCACGGTTGTGCGGAACGACGTTTATGCGCGCTTCAGCCACATTGCCTATAACAAAGGCACTGCCCTCGCTGAATTGATGCGGCGATTGGGAATCAACCCGGCGCAGGTTTTTGCCGTGGGCGATCATTTGAATGATCTGCCGATGCTGTCGCGCACGTATGCTCACTGGCTGGCCGCGCCACAAAATGCGATGGAGCCGGTTAAAGAACTGGTTCGCCGGCAGAACGGATTTGTCAGCGCATTCGATCGTGGTGAAGGAGTAATCGAAGCTTTAAATTATTGTTTGGAAAAGGCTGGCGGGTAATGCGGGGTTATACTGTGTTGACCCCAAATTAGGAGCTCTGATGTCCTTTTTTCGACTTCAAAAAAACCCTGTGCTAAAAAATCGTAAGTAATTGATTTCAAGCATGCTATGTGCTGACATTAGATATTTGACACCACCCTTCGCAATGATACTGTGTGTGGGCAACGGTGGTCTTGCTGGTCTTGGTCTGTTTCCATCCGCGCACAACGAACATTTTTGAACACTATTTTTTCATGAGCGACTCAAGTTTAACTGCCACTACTTCCGGAGGAACCCCTAAAATTTCCAAAATCTCCGAAGCGGTCATCCGTATCGCAGGCAATTCACAGGACGGCATTCAGGCCATCGGCGGTTTTCTTGCACGCCTCGCTGGCCGCAGTGAACAGGAAGTCATGACATTCATGACGATTCCTTCGACGATTTCTGGCGGTCCTTCGATTTTTCAGGTGCGCATCGGTTCGGGCGAAGTGCTCAGTTCCGGTGACGAGGCGGATATCCTGCTGGCGTTCTATCAACATTCTTACGAAGAACACATCTCGTCGCTGAAAAAAAACGGCATCGTGCTTTACGATTCCGACCACGTCGAACCCAAGGCTGAGTGGAAAGAATCGTATCACCACGTTGGTATTCCGATTTCCAGTCTGACCGTTGAAGCCATCGGCGGCACCGCGAAGGACAAGGGTAAAAATATTTATTCCCTCGGCCTCATCGCCCGCATGTTCGATTTGAACCTCGAGAAGCTCGAAAAACTGATTCGCGAACGTTTCGGCGGCAAAGACGAAAGCATCGTCAACAATGCTCTCGCAGCGTTTCATGCCGGTTACCGTTACTCGCTTGGCGACATCATTGAAACCTTCCGTTTTGTGGACTCTCAAAAGAGAGACCGTCATCAAGTGGTGATGAACGGCAACGAAGCTCTCGCTTACGGGTTGATAGCCGCTGGCGTTCGTTTCGGAGCGGGTTATCCGATTACTCCCTGGTCCGACATCATGGAATTGCTTCGTCGCGAATTGCCCAAATACGGCGGCTCATTCATGCAGACTGAAGATGAGATTGCCGCCATCTCCATGGCCATCGGCGCGGGCTATGCCGGACGTGTCGCCGTAACCGGTTCCAGCGGCCCGGGCATTGCGCTCAAGATGGAAGCGGCTGGTTGGGCGGGCATGGCAGAAGTGCCGGTTATTGTTTGTGATATTCAGCGCGGCGGCCCTTCGACTGGTATGCCAACGAACGTTGAGCAATCCGATTTGAACATCGCCTGCTACGGCAGCCATGGTGATTCACCGCGTGTTGTAATTGCGCCGACGAATGTTGAAGATTGTTTCTACACTGCGATTGAAGCCGTCAATATCGCCCGCAAATACAACATACCCGTATTCATCCTTAGCGATCAGGCCATCTCCACGCGCATCGAGGCATTTTCCGAACCGGATCTCGAAAAAGTTTGCCAGGATATTTCTCCCGACCTCTCGCCCGTGGCTGACCATAAGCCTTACGATTTGTCCGTGACTGATGGCGCCGTTCCGCGCGTGGTGCCCGGCACGCGCATCATGAGCGGCAAATACCCGATCGCGACCGGTCTCGAACACGACGAAATGGGACATCCGACCGGCTCGCCAAAACTGCACGTGCAGATGACCGCCAAGCGCCGCAAAAAATTGCAGGCTCTGGGAGCTTCGTTGCCGACTCCAAAAGTTTACGGTCCGAACGAAGGCAATGTGCTCCTCGTCGGCTGGGGTTCCACCGAAGGCCCGATCAAGGAAGCCGTGGATCGCGCACGCGGAGCGGGCGACAGCATTTCGTCTTTGCATATTCGCCATATCAGCCCGTTGCCCCCCGGTTTGGAAAATATTTTCTCCGGTTTCCATCACATCCTCGTCGTCGAGATGAATGACGAAGGTATTTACAATTTCGGCGGCCAGCTTGCGGCATTACTGCGCGCGCGTTATTGCGATCCAAAAATTCGCGGCATCAACAAAACCGACGGCCTCACCTGGAAGGTCAAAGAAATTCTGGCCGCCGTGCAAACCAAACTCGCTGCCAACGGCAGCGCGGTAAAAGCGATTTAACCATTTAACGATTCACTATTTAACGAACTATGAGTTCTCCCCTGACTGATATTCCGGCTCGCGGTGGCAACATTCTTGCGGTCCCTTCGCCAATGGCCGATGCGGAACGCAAAGGTCTGACCAAAAAAGAAATCGCCGCCGACCATCCGACGTGGTGTCCCGGTTGTGGCGATTTCTCCGTGCTCGCGCTTTATTTCAAGCTGATCGAGAAGCGCAAACTCTGGCACGAGAAGGTCACGACCATCGCCGGCATTGGTTGCTCCAGCCGTTTTCCTTACTTCGTGCAGGCGCATGGCGCGCATTATATTCATGGCCGCGCGCTCTCATTTGCGAGCGGAGTTTCACTTTCACGGCCTGACCTGCACGTATTCGTTTTCGGCGGCGATGGCGACGCGTTTTCCATCGGCGGAAATCATTTCAACCATACCGCGCGCAAAAATATCAAGATGACTTACGTGGTCATGGACAACTGGGTTTACGGGCTGACGAAGAAACAGACTTCGCCAACCTCGCCGCTCGGTTTCAAAAGCAAAACTGACACGTGGGGCGCTGTGGATTATCCCATCAACCCGATGAAGCAGGCAATCGCTGCTGGCGCATCGTTCGTCGCGCGCACGACCCATACGAACCCGAATCACGTTCTCCAGATGATGGAAGCCGCGATGGACCACGACGGTTTCAGCTTCGTGGAATGCCTGAGTGAATGCGTGGAGTTTTACGAAGGCGCGTTCGACGCCTCCAACCCACGCAAAGGCGGCACGTTCAAAGAAATTCCAAAAGAACACGATGTCACCGATGAACAAGCGGCCTACAAACTCGCCGCCGATCCGTTCCCCGGTTACTTCGGCATTTTCTACAAAGCCGACAAACCCACCAAAAACGCGAAGGAAGCCGGCATCATCAAATCCGCGCAGGAAAAAGTCCAGGGCTTGAAAGACTGGCAGATCCTCCAGAAAAATTTCGAGCGGATGAAGTAACTTCCATTTACGATTTACGATTTGCGAGCCTGAGGATTTTCCCAGGCTCGTAATTTTTTAGTGGCGCGTAAATCGTAAATCGTGAATGGTGAATCGAGGTGGCTCTTAATCTGAACATCGACGGGAAGAGAATTGAAGAACCGGGGCCGGCTGATATTGCTCGGGGTTTTGAGGAGTTGGGCAAGGGCGCGGGGTTTTTTAAGGGGCCGGGAATTACGATAGCGGTTCTGGCCCGGGACGAGACCCATGAGCTTATGGCGACAGGCACTCGCGCTGCTGGATTTATGCTGTCGTATAAGGATGGAGAAGCTGATTGCGAATACATCACCGGACCGGAACAGGCGGTGAAATTTGAGGAGGCAATCCGGATTTTTCAATCATACGCGCGCGGCGACGATTGGGGCCAGTCCAACTTTCAGTGGGAGCGACTACAAGTATTCGAAAAAACTCCGAAGGTTATCAAGCGTCTGTTGATTATTGCAGTCCTAGGCTTTCTTGCGTTTATGCTCGTGAGAAGGTTTATTGCAAAGTAGCTATGCCGATTTACGAATTTGCCTGCCCGAAATGCCGGAAGATTTACAGCTTCCTTTCCAAGCGCATCAATCCCGAGCGCCTGCCCGTCTGCCCGAAGTGCGGCAATAAAAAACTCTCCAAACAACTCAGCCGCTTTGCCATGTCGCGCAAGATTAAGGAGCCAGCCGCTTCTGCCGAAGGTGAAGACGGACCGCCCATGCCCGACCTCGATGATCCCCGCATGGCCCGCGCGATGGCGGAGATGGAACGCGACATGGAACATCTGGATGAAAATAATCCCAAACACATGGCGCACATGATGCGTAAAATGAAAGA
>JBEEGR010000268.1:0-8866 GCA_041166985.1 Verrucomicrobiota bacterium
AATCCTGAATTCCAGGAAACAGCGAATTGCGTAAGCGAGCAGCAACAGGTCGAACATGTCCACCGAAATGGAGGTGGCGTTCTCCCAGAAAGAAAGTTGCAATCCGCAAACACAGGCTGCCAGCACCGGCGGAATCCACGCGAGGCGGATGGAAAGCAGAGAGAATTCGTCATTTTCACGTTGCCGCTGGGAATGAGTCCGGTCATGCGGCAGCAACGATACCGAGCGGGCCAGCAGCATCAGGGTCAAGACCGCGCACATGGTGGAAAATAAATTGGAAACAATCGGTATCCAACGCAGGGGCAGCCATTGCAGCGGATAAGTGACCAAAGAAAAACAGGGAAAATAGATGTCGGCGGTCGAAGCCTGGCCCGTTGCATGGGCGATCAACGGCAAACCGTTTAGGGCGACCCAGTGATTTAACGTCTGGATATAAATGGCGAAGGCAAAGAGCGCCACGAGCCAGGGAAGGGCGGCCGAGACAAAGTTTCGTTCGCGCCCGAATTCAGGTTGGTTCGTCATGGGTTGATTAAAGTTGAAACGATGCCAATCCGCTTGGCAAGCAGTTACTGGTTTTCCCTTGCCCGATAGCGCAGATCGGCAACGCATTCCACATGCTGCGTTTGCGGGAACATATCCAGGGGGATGACCTGCATCAATTCAAAGACACCGTCCGCGCACAAAATGTTCAAGTCCCGGGCCATCGTCGCCGGGTGGCAGGACACGTAAATGACCTGCGCTGGTTTTTGTTGGCGCAACAATTCCAATGTCTGCGGCCAGCAACCTTTGCGGGGCGGATCGAGTAAAACCGCCGTTGCGTCAGGTGAAAACTTCGTCAGCAATTCGGGTAAAACAACTTCCACCTGCCCATCAATGAATTCGCCGTTCGTGCGTCCGCGTTTCTCCGCATTGTGCCGCGCCGCTTTGATTGCCTGCCGGTCGTATTCCACGCCGACAAACGAATCCACCACGTCCGCCACTTCAATTCCAAAGAAGCCTACGCCGCAATACAGATCAATCAAATGCTTCGCGCCGCCCAGCTTCACGAAATTACGCACCGTCTCAACCAGTTTCGGCAGCAGGAAAAAATTATTCTGAAAAAATGAGTCCGGCCCGACTTCCCAATCCTCCGGCGGAATGCGCAGCACGACCTTAAGACCGCCTTTTGGCGGCGGATGCGCCCACACTTCCTTGATTTGTTCGTTGATTGCTGGCTCTGCAATTTTGCATTCCCTGATGTCCTCGACCAGGCCGCCATCCCACCGGATGAAACCAATGTTCAATTTTTGCTCCGGCTTGTTCCACTGGCTGCGGATCATGATGCGATTGCGATAGCCATACGGTTGCGGGCAGGGAATTACCGGCATAATGGTGGCGCGCGGAATTTTTCCAACACGCTCAAACAGGTCGGAAATCTGTTTGTGCTTCACGCGCAATTGTTCCGGATACGCGATGTGTTGATATTGGCAACCGCCGCACGCGCCGAAGTAAGGGCAGGGGGCTTCCACGCGCTCGGATGATGCTTGAATGACACACATCAATTTTCCTCGCGCGAAATTCTTTTTAACTTCGGTCAATTCGACTTCGACTTCCTCGCCCACGATCACGAACGGCACGAACACGACAAAATCATCCACGCGTCCCACGCCTTCGCCGCCGAAGGCAATGTCGTGAATCTTCAGAACCAGTTTGTCGCCAATCTGCATGAGTGCGGAAGATAGGAGGCAGCGTGAGCCTGCAAAAGACTTTTATTGGGCGCTTGGAGTTGGAGTCCACGCTTTAGCGTGTCAGAGGACAAGCTGAAGCCTGGACTCCAGCAGCCGAGACCTTCCCGGCGCTCCGCTCATTTCGCGTGCGTTACGTGGTCGTAATGCTCCTTCAACAAGTCCACGCCGAAATCATGATCGAAATCACGCCAGACCGTGTGTATGTGGTTGGCGTTGCTCTGCGTGTTGTCAAATTCCAGCAGAAACGTCGGGCCTTGCACGCGATAATAGTTTCCTTCGCCCGACTTGATTCCTCCGGCCCACGCAAAATGCACTTTGGCCCAGCCCGCTGCGTCAATGCGTTTCAAATCATTCGCCGCGAACTCCTGGCGGGTGCGATGCGCATAGCTCTCCACCAATTGCCGTAGAAGTTTTTGTTCGTCAGCCGTCATTTTGACGAACGCGAGGCCATCCGGCGACAGAGGCGAAACCTTATGAGCTTTGCCCGTGACGATTTCATGTGGCGCGGTGTTGCTGAAAATCGCGACGCTCTTTTGCCCGGCGCTTAACATCGTCACGAGTCGTCGGCCAAGCTCCTGTTCCTCGGCGAGCACGCTCAAACCCTGGCGCGGCCCTTCACGGACGATGCCGGGATTCGAGCCAAAGAACAGCGGCGACGTTGTGATTTCATTTTCACTTACGATGGTGAAGTTCACAGAAACATGATGCCCCTCGACGCGCCAGCCCCACGGTTCTTGGTTGGTCGGATTTCCAAAAATAGTCACGTAATACATTTCCGGATCGCGTCGCGCCGCGCCATTTTCCATATCTTTGAGAATCTGATCGAGACTCATGATCGTGACCGCCTTTGCATAACCGCGTTGACTCAAGCCAGTGCTTAGGAGCGCGTGCGCGAGCAACCGTTGCGCGGAAGTCATTTCTTTAAGCGTCAAACCATTGCGTTCGTGCGGCACGAAATCCCAGTTCAACCGCTCGTCATTTTTCATTTCATAAACCGCTTTGGCGCGTTGTTCCGGCGTCAATGAGGTCAGGAAATTGTCGGCCGCTTCGGACATTTCTTCCGCCGGCGAATGCGCTTGAGCTGTGCCGGCAAATAAAAGATATACGGCTAAAACAAAGAAAGATTGCGCGCGACGGGCTTGGTTCATGGGGAAAGAACAAACCAGCGCGGGCCGAAAGACAACAGAAAAAAAACGAGTCCTCACGCGACGTCCGCTGAATGGCGAAGTAATCATTCTTCATTTTTCTTCGCGGCCTTCGCGCGACTCTCCTCCCATCTGCGCAAATCTGCGTCATCTGTGGGAAAACAGCTTGCCTCCAGTCGGAGTGCCGTTACTGTTTCGCCGTGAAGGCATTATGAGACGTAAGTATTTTTTTCTTGTTTCATTATTACTTGTTCTGATTTTCACAGAAGCGGCTGAAGCTGCGGACCCGAACCGTTATTCGCTAAGTATTGCCGGACTGAGAACTCGGCCTGGAGATGAAACGCAAAAAACAATTCAGACTTTTACACATTTCAATCTAACAAATACTTCTAAAGGCGTTTTAAGAATCACGAACTGGTCATCTTCATACGAGTTGGATTTTAAAGAAAAGGTTTTGGTTTGGGACAATACCAATGGTTACGCCAAAATGGAAATAGTCCTGTATCAGTGCCGTGTTGCGTTAAAAAATAAAACAAATGAACTCGTGAAATCGGGTACTCGGCTTCAGGGAACATTCATCGCCGGCGAATGGTTTTTTCATTCATCTGATGAACCACTTTCCGACAATGCTTCGCGAGTGTTGAACGCCTATTTCCGTCACCCGAGACACGCAGATACCAATTCGGATACATTAAAATTAAATCAGCCCAGATCAATTGGCGAGAAATGGAAAATTGAATTTCTTCCGGATGAATTAAATTCCAGACTGAGTGAACTGGGAAATTCTTTCAGCGTTGGGATTGGCCGAGCATTTGCGAAAGGACTCAATCCAGATAACACGGAACTGTCAGCTCAATTTGGCGGGACAACGAATATTTTTGGAGCTGAGGGTTTCTGCTTGCGACTGAATTCAAATATAGTTTCTCCGATGAAGATTGGCCACGCTGCGCTAAACGCACAAATCGAAGTTGATCTTCCTTGGGAGAACTCGCATAGGTCTTGGATCAAAAATTTAAACATGACTGGTTCCCTTTCATTCTACGAAAGCCTGAATGCCACAAATACAATTCCTCTTTCTGGCACCATGTCGGTAAAATCCGTTGAAACGTGCCATGAAGTAGCGCGTTATTGACGCTATGAAACTGCTTTTCATTGGTGACATCGTCGGCCAGCCGGGCCGGCGCGCGGTCAAAGAGCTGCTGCCGAAATTGCGCGCGCAGCATACGCTCGATTTCGTCATCGCCAATGGTGAGAACTCCGCAGGCGGCAATGGCATCACACCAAAGATTGCGGCGGAGCTTTTTTCCTACGGCGTGGATGTCATCACCAGCGGCGATCACCTCTGGGACCAGAAAGAAGTCATGGAACTGCTCGCGAACGAAAAGCGCTTTTTGCGTCCATTGAATTATCCAACTGGCACGAGCGGGCAGGGGAGCGGCATCTTTGAATCTCAAAATTCAAAACTTAAAATTGCGGTGCTGAATTTGCAGGGCCGCACCTTCATGCCTCCTTTGGAAAATCCTTTTCTGATGGCGAAGGCGGAAGTGGAACGTCTGCGTCAGCAAACGAAAATCATTTTTGTGGATATCCATGCCGAGGCGACGTCGGAGAAAATCGCGCTCGCGCGGATGCTTGATGGCCAGGTCAGCGCCGTGGTCGGCACGCACACACACGTGCAGACCGCCGATGAACAGATTTTTCCCGGTGGCACGGCGTATTTGAGCGACGCCGGTTTTACCGGGCCGCATGAAAGCGTGCTGGGACGGGAGATTGCCCCCGTGATCCAACGTTTTTTGACCAATATGCCGCAACGGTTTGAGGTCGCGAAAGAGCGGGTTCTGTTGCAGGGTGCGGTGATTGAAATTGATGAGGCCAGCGGCCGGGCGATCAAAATCGAGCGCGTCTCGGAAGCCGGAAGTTAAGAATTCCTACGCCGAAGAGTGAAACCCATTGGCAGAAATCCGTCCGCCGTGGTAAATAAAATTGTGCTGAATACAGAAGAGCAATCCAGGCCCGCCACCCCGACCTCCTCGCCGGGGCCGTTCGGACGGTTTTATTTGCAGGAATTGATCAACAGCGGTGGTATGGCTGACATCTGGCTGGCGACGGATTCCAACAACAAACCGTTTGCGCTGCGTAAAATGCACGAGCGGTATCGCTTCAACTTTTTTGCCAAACGGCGCTTCATTCGCGGCTGCGAAATTCTGGAAAGCATTGCCGATAATCCTTTCCTCATCGGCTACGTCGAGCACGGCAAAGTCAAAGGCCAGCCTTACTTGCTGATGGAATATGTCGAAGCGGAAAACCTGAAAGAGCTTTACGCCAACAGCGATCCGGTGTTGCGGGAAAACGTGGCGCAAATCCTGATTGATATGGCCAGCGGCCTCGAACACATGCACGAGAATGGTTACATGCATCTGGATTTCAAACCGGAAAACGTGCTCGTGACGCGCAACGGCGGTGTGCGGCTGGTGGATTTTGACCTGGCGCAGCCGATTGATGACAAGCCGTTGAAGCTCTCGAAAAATCCCGGCACGCCCGCTTACATGGCGCCGGAACAACTGCAGGGATTGCCGATCACGCATCGCGTGGATATTTTTTCCTTTGGTGTGGCGGCGTATGAATTATTGACGAACCAGAAACCGTTTCCGGGCGATTCACCGGCGGAGATTCTGCAAAAGCAACTGAATCGCGCGAATTTCTTTTCGCCCCGCACTCTGAATCCTGACATGCCGGTGAGTCTGGAGAAGGTCATCGTGAAATGCCTCGAACCGGACCCGGACCGGCGCTATCCGTTCATGGGCGTGATGGCGCGGGAACTCAGAACGGCACTTTACATTTGATTATTTATCCTGCGCTTCAAACGTCGCGACCAGCGGGCGATGGTCCGAAGCGACGCCCCAGTTAGGAATTGTCGGAATATAGGTTTCGCCCTTCACCCATTCACGCGCCATTCCTGGACTCAATAGTATGTAGTCAATTCGCGAATAGCTGTCTTCGACACCGTAATAGTGTGTCCACGTGACGTTGCGCGGTTCCCAGGCGGGATTGGAATTGGGGACGTTGTCGCCATTGCGTTCAGCGGGCCGCGTGTCCACGAGCTTAAATTTTCCGCGACCAATAACTTCCTTGGTGGACGGCGTGTTCTTCGTGTCATTGAAATCGCCGAGCACCACGATGTTGGCGTTCGGATTCGCGGCGAGATCGGCGTCAATAATCCCACGGAGAATTTTTGCTTCTTCGAGCCGCAGATCTGTTTCGCTCGCGTCGGGGATTGGCCGTTTCGATTTCAGATGCGCTGCGATGACTGTGAACGAATAATTGGCATTTACTTTCACGTCCACTTCGACAAATCCCCGGCTCACGCGAAAGCGGCGGCCATTCAACAAAAAATTATCATTCGTATGCGGTCGGCGGGCGGTGAAGGGAAATCGGCTGAGCACGGCAACGTGAATATTCGTATCGAAACCAGTCACGTGTTCCCAATACGGAAAATCCAGCCCGTCCGCTTTGAGCGAATCGTGGAGATCCAACAGGGCATTCGTGCTGCCCATTTCTTCGAACGAGATCACATCGGGCTTGAGCGCGCGAATGCTTTCGCGGACTTTGGCCTTGGCTTCGGCGGATTTGGTGAACTTCCGGGACTCGGTCGGCTGGTCGAGATAATTTTCGACGTTATAGGCGGCGACCCGAAAGGTTTCCGCGGAAAGCAGCATCGGCGAAAACAACAGGGTTGCGGTCCCAAACAGGCTCACACAAGTTTTCAGATTCATTAAAACCTGATAATCCGTTGACGGGGCCAAGTCAAAGCGCAATTGTGCCGTCCGATTGCTTTTGCAAAACCCCGCATCGCTGTTATCTTCAGACTCTATGCAAAAAGGCCACCACTTGAATGGCTCTCATCGTCGGGCCGCGGCTTCCGTCAAGCCGCGATTGCCGATGCACGACAAGCAGAACGAGCGCGACACGCGCGAACTGCGCATTGATAAGGTCGGTGTGCGCGACCTGCGGTTTCCCATTCAAATTCGTGACAAGGCGCACAGCTTTCAGAACACGATTGCGACCCTCGGCATGTTCGTGGATTTGCCCAAGGAATTCAAAGGCACGCACATGAGCCGCTTTATTGAAGTGCTCAATGCCCATGGCAATATCGTTCACGTCGAAAACATCACGGACATCCTCCATGCGATGCAGAAAAAACTGAACGCGGCCACGGCGCATCTGGAAATGGAGTTCCCGTTTTTCCTCAGCAAGAAATCGCCGGTGACGCGGATGGAAGGCCTCATGGATTACACCGCGAGGTTTGATGCGACGGCGTGCGGCAAGGATATTGATTTCGTGCTGACGGTCAAAGTGGGCGTGACGACCTTATGCCCCTGTTCGAAAGCCATCAGCGAACATGGCGCGCACAATCAGCGCGGGCTTTGCACGGTGCAGATCCGTTCGCGCAAGGCGGTGTGGATTGAGGATTTGATTGCAATGGTCGAAAGTTCGGCCAGTTCGGAATTGTATTCCTTGCTGAAACGGCGCGACGAGAAGGCCGTTACCGAGCGCGCTTACGAAAATCCGGTCTTCGTTGAAGATCTCGTTCGAAACGTGGTGCTGAAGCTGAATGCGCACCGCGATGTGACCTGGTACAAGGTTGAAGCGGAGAATTTTGAGAGCATTCATAACCACAATGCCTACGCGTGCATTGAGAAGGGTTGAGGCCTTTTACGAGGAGAGGGTTTTACCGACCAAACTTTTTTGAAGTTTTTGGTGGAATAATCAGTTCTCTTTGATACATTCCCGCACCTTCGATTGGACGCGATTGTCCCTTTGAACGCTCTACGGGAGCAAAACCAGAATTTATTTGTTGTGACTGCGAAGAAGAAAAACGAAAAACCGGCGCGCAAGCCCGCGGCCTCCACGGCGGCGGCCATCCTCGGTCGTCCTCTGACCCAGTCGGGAAAGAAGAACGGCGAAGTTAAAATCAAAGCCGAGTGGCAGAAGTTTTACAATCGCCTACTGGAACTGCGCGAACAATTGATTCGCCAGATGAACGGACTCGCCAAGGAGTCGGCGCAGGAAATGGCCGGTTACAGCCTGCACATGGCCGATTCCGGCACGGATAATTTTGACCGCGATTTCGCCTTGAGCCTGTTGTCCTCCGATCAGGACGCGATTTACGAAATTGAAGAAGCGCTCAAGCGAATTGAAAAAAATACCTACGGCGTTTGTGAGTTGACCGGCAAGGCGATTCCGAAAGCCCGGCTCGAAGCGATTCCCTGGACGCGGTTCACCGTCGTGGCGCAGGCTCAACTCGAAAAAGAAGGCGCTCTGCGCCAACGCCGCCTTGGCGCTCTGGGTTCAGTGGATTCCGTCGGGGTCACCGAAGTTGAAACCGACGACGACGAACCGGAAGAGAAGCCGTCCAAAGAGAAAGAATAATTATGCGGGAAATCATCACCATCGAATGCACTGAAGCGCGCAAAGAAGGCAAATCGCCTTCGCGCTACACCACCACGCGCAACAAAAAGCAGAAAACGGAAAAGCTGGAGATCAAGAAGTTCAATCCTGCTTTGCGCCGCCATACGCTGCATCGCGAAATCAAGTAACCTATGCCACGCAAAACTCATACAGACAAAGACAAACGCGGCGGTCGCGGCAAATCCATGACGGAAATGCGGACGCAACGTCCGAAACCGAAAATTGATTTCACCGCCGACGCGCTCGACTACAAGAACGTCAACCTGCTCAAGCAGTTTGTGACCGACCAGGGCCGCATTCTGCCGCGCAAATACACCGGCCTCCCGGCGCATTATCAACGCCGCCTCAACACCGCGATCAAACGCGCCCGGCAGATGTTGCTGATGAAGTAATCCGGTGGCTGAACACTCTCAACCCGCGACGTGAGTCGCGGGTTTTTTTCTTTGCGTGAGGAACTCAGTTTGTCTGAACTTCGACCGGAACGATCTCGTGCTCGGGCGAATGCTCATGTGTTTCGAACTGACC
>JBEEGR010000269.1:0-4279 GCA_041166985.1 Verrucomicrobiota bacterium
CACCGGCAACAAAGAACTTATTCTCGTGGTGGACGATGAAACAACCATTTGCGAAATCACCAAAGCCACCCTGGAAAATTACGGTTACCGGGTGATGATCGCCACCGGCGGGCCGGAAGCGATTGCCCTGTTCGCTGACAACCGAAATGAAATCAAACTCGTCATCAGCGACACCGCCATGCCTTTCATGGATGGCCGCGCCACCTGCCTGGCTTTGCGAAAGATGAACCCCGAATTAAAAATCATTGCCGCCAGCGGAGACCCGCAACTCCGGGAAGAAGAAGACCCCAACTTCCGCGCCAAAGTAAACGCCTTCATCCAAAAACCTTATTCGGTGGAAAAACTGCTGACCACGGTTCACCAGGTCTTGAACGAACCGAAAACAACCTCGGCCTGAATTATTTCTTTGCAAAAATTTGGTTCGCTTCTTCCAGCGTTTCTTTTGACCCGATGTCATACCAGATGCCCGGCACAGTCCACGTGTAGAAAGGTGTGCGTGGATAAAGCCATTGCACGAGCCGCCCGGGCTGGTCGGGATTATTACCTTCGGCCATGTACTGCCGGATGAGCGGCAATGTGGATTTCGGATAATAATAAAGCGCAATGCCCGTCAGCGTGGTGGTCGGATTTTTCGGCTTCTCTTCAAAAAAAGTGATGCGGCCTTCGCCATCGGTGGAAATGGAATTGTATTTCTTGATCTCTTCCAGGTTGCCGACGTCGTACAGCGCGAGCACGGGCGCATTTTTTTCACGACAGACTTTGCCGAACTCCTCCAGCTTGTTGCTAAACAGATTGTCGCCCGCGACCACGATGATGTCGTCTTCCACGCTTTGCGTTTTCAGGACGTAATTAATATCGCCAATCGCGCCGAGTTTATTGGTGTCGTCAGTGGAGCCATCGTTGACGATTGTGAAATTGAGCTTGGACTTCGTTTCGCTGTAATGGTCGGCCCATTTCTGAAAATGGCCGGCGAACTTCGCATTCGTCACCACGTAAATCCGGTCAATCCCCGGAATCGGCGCAAGATTGTCGAGGACGTATTCGATCATCGGTTTGCCCGCGACAGGCAGCAACGGTTTGGGCTGCGTGAGCGTGAGTGGATAAAGGCGGGTGGCGTAACCAGCGGCGAGGATTATTACTTTCATAGTTAAAATTCCGAATCGTTTTGACCGGGCGCAAATTCAAGAGAATAAAACTACCGGGAGCAACTAAAAATTAAATGGGAAGAAACCCCGCCTGCGAACCTCATCACGCTTTAGTCTCAAACAAACTGGGCGCCGTCTGGTATGCCAGGTCCTGGCAGCGTTTAAGAATTTCGGAGCCGGAGTCGCAGTCCAGCGCGAACTCAGCAAGCGCCAGCGCTTCGGTCATTTTCAGCCGGCGCACCATAAATTTAATCTGCGGCACCACTGGCGGGGCAACGCTCAACTCATCCACGCCCAGGCCCAGCAGCAACGGCGTCATGACCGGGTCGCCGGCCATTTCGCCGCAAACGGTCACCATGATTTTATGTTTTCGCGCGGCATCCACGGTGGCCTTGATGAGACGGACAATGGCGGGATGCGTCGGTTCATACAGATGCGCAATCTTTTCATTCATCCGGTCCACCGCGAGCGAATACTGAATGAGGTCGTTTGTGCCGATGCTGAAAAATTTCAGCCGCTTGGCGAACGAATCCGCCATTACCGCTGCCGAAGGAATTTCAATCATCGCGCCGATTTCCATGTGTTCATCAAAGGGCACGTCTTCCTGGCGCAACTCGGCTTTATATTCTTCCACGAGCTTATTGGCCTGGACGAGTTCATCCATGCCGGAAATCATCGGATACATCATCCGCACATTGCCAATGGCGCTGGCGCGCAGGATCGCACGCAAATGACTGCGGAAAATATCACGCTCCTGCAAACAAAAACGGATCGCGCGCCAGCCCAGGAAGGGATTCATCTCGGTAGGCCCGGCCAGGTGAGTTAAAAATTTATCACCGCCCAGGTCGAGCGTGCGGATGACCACCGGATGCGGCTTCAACGCGGCGGCCACTTCGCTATAAGCTTGGTATTGCTCTTCCTCGGTCGGCAGCGTGTCGCGATTGATAAAAAGATATTCCGTGCGAAACAGCCCGACGCCTTCCGCGCCGCTTTCCTTGACCGATTCCACATCCGAAGCCTGCTCGATGTTGGCTGACAGAAAAATACGATGCCCGTCCAGTGTCACCGCCGGTTTGAAAAGGATGTCGCGCAGTTTTTCCTGCAACGTAACCTGCTTGCGGATCAGTTGGCCGTACTCAAACAGCGTTTGGTCGGTCGGATTGATGATGACAATGCCGTTGAAACCATCGAGCAAAACGTATTGGCCGTTGGTCAACTCGTCACTCGCGTCTTTCAAACCCACAACTGCGGGAATACGCATGGAACGCGCCATGATCGCGGTGTGCGATGTCTTGCTGCCGATGTCCGTCGCGAAACCCAGCACTTTGGTGCGATCCATCTGCGCTGTATTGGAGGGCGTTAAATCGTGGCTGATGATAATGCACGGTTCGGACAAATGCCGCAGGTCCACCTCGTCTTTGCGGCCCAGTAAATTATTCAGAACCCGCAACGTGACGTCCCGCATATCGGTCGCCCGTTCGCGCAGATAATCATCTTCAATCGCCGCCAGTGTTCTCGCATAACGTTCGGCCACCTGATGAAACGCGTATTCGGCATTGACCTTTTCGCCAGTAATCAGCCGCACAACTTCATCAATCAAAGTGCGATCTTCGAGCACGAGCAGATGCGCATCAAAGATACTGCCCTCCTTCGCGCCCATCGCGTCGCTGACTTTGCGCTGCACCTCGACAATCTCCTGCCGCGTCTGAATCAGCGCGCGTTCGAGGCGTGTGGTTACCTCGTGCAATTGCGCCTCGGGAACGGATTTTCTGCTGATAGTGTTATGCGGTTTGCCGAGTACGAGAATTTTTCCGCGGCAGACCCCGGCTGAGACGGGAATGCCCCGAAATACTTTTTCTCCTTTGTGAAGCGACTCAGGCATTGGGCAAAGATTAACGAAAGCCACTTCATTGGAAAGAAATTCTTGTCGAAGTTCACGCTTTTCATAATCCGTGGCGAATCCTTGATGCGGCAAGCTCCACAAAAAAGCCCGCGCAAGGCGGGCTTTGAAAAATTCCGAACTAAAAATGCGTGACCCGAAACGAGCCGTTACGCCCGTTCCATGTATTTCCCGGTGCGTGTATCAATCTTAATCTTTTCACCAGTCTTGATGAACAACGGCGCCTGCACGGTAAGCCCGGTTTCCATGACGATAGCCTTCTGAACGTTGTTGGCCGAATCGCCACGAACACCTTCCGGCGCATCGGCCACAGTCAAGACCACGGACGAAGGGAGTTCAATCGAAACCGCTTTTTCTTCCACGAACGTGATTGTCACCGGTGCATTTTCCACCAGATAATCTTTCGCATCGCCCACGAGTTCGGGAGCGAGCGTTACGGTTTCATAGTTCTCGGGATCGGTGAACACGAAATCCTGGCCGTCTTTGTAACTGAATTCCATCTTGGTGGTAAGCATTGGAATCGGCTCGATTTTCTCGGTCGAACTGAGGCGAATGTCCGAGGATTTGCCGGTGCGTATGCTGCGCAACGTCGCTTGGACGAACGCGCGCAGGTTGCCGGGCGTCCGGTGTTGGAATTCGAGGACGACACAAATGTCGCCGTTGTAATTGATCGCCATTCCGCGGCGAAGGTCGTTTGCTGTTGCCATAAATGTCTTAAATTCTTTTTAATTGCCCCCGGCTTTTTCCAGGAACGGGAGCCGAGCAAAGTAGCGGAGGATTGCTCGAAAGCAAGTCTGGATTTGGAGTTAAGCGGGGGAAAACAGGACCGGTGCGAGCAAGGCGGGACAACTGGAGCCATAGTGATCTCAAAACCCGTCCGACCGCTCCTCAAAAAATTGCTGGCAACCTGTTCCGGGTGGATTTAAGCTGCGCACGCATCCGAAATCACATTCGTTATGGATATCATCTTCAATTGCCCCAAGTGCGAACAAGAGCTCGAAGTGGACAGTTCTGGAGCCGGCTCTGAAATAGAATGTCCCAATTGCGCCGAGACCATCCTCATTCCCCAACCGGGCACCAAGGGAACGCGCACGAGCGGCGTGGCGGAAAGCCAGCATGGTTTGCCCACGTTTGCGCCGCCACCTTCGGCAACTTTAAATCCAACGAATCCCATTGCCTCCTCCGCTGCTGCCCGCGTCGAACGGCATCTCAAAGTGCCGGTCCACAAAACGAC
>JBEEGR010000270.1:0-6146 GCA_041166985.1 Verrucomicrobiota bacterium
CAACACGGCATCGTCCGTCTGAACGAGAATTGAATCACGCAAACCAACGACCGCGATGGGAGTCCGACGCTCTTTGCTGCGCGCATCGAAAATAATATTTCGCGCGGCATCCACGTGGATGAAGTTCCCGACCGCGCAATTTCCTTCCGGGTCTGCTTTGAGATGGCGGGCGAGGGCATTCCACGCGCCGAGATCGTCCCACTCAAACGCACCGTCGGCACAGATGACGTTTTGCGCCTTCTCCATTAGCGCATAATCAATCGAGACTTTTTTGATCTCGGGATACTCCTTCGCGAGAACTTTGTTCAGTTTCGCCGGATTCGCCGCGACTTTAAACCAGCGCTGACAAGCGTCATACATTTCGGGCTGATGCTTCTGCAATCCTTCCGTGACCGTTACGAACGACCAGATGAACATACCCGCGTTCCAGCGATACTGGCCGCTGTTCATATATTCGAGCGCCTTGTCGAAGTGCGGTTTCTCGACGAACTGTTCCGCGCGATGGAAAACGGTTTTATAATTTTTCACTCCGGGCGGCGGCGGCAACGCTTCGCCCACGCGAATGTAGCCATAACCCGTCGCCGGTTCCGTCGGCTTGATGCCGATGGTGATAATCGCCCGCCCACGCGCTGCCAGATCAAACGCATCGCCGAGCACCTGCTGAAATTTTTTCTCTTCGGGAATGACGTGGTCAGCGGGCAGAACAGCCATCACACCAGTCGTCGAACGCGCGCCTACCAGTGCAGCCCCGAGCGTCACTGCCGCGCAAGTGTCGCGACCGACTGGTTCGGCGATGACATTCTCCTTCGGCAATTTCGGTAACTGTTTGCGAACCTCGGCGGCCTGCGCTTCGTTTGTGATGATTAAAACGTTTTTGATCGGCACCAGTGGCAACACGCGGTCAACTGCCTGTTGCAGAAACGAACGGTCGCCCAGCAGTTTGATGAGTTGCTTGGGCGTTTTCTCGCGGCTCACCGGCCAGAAACGCTCGCCGCGTCCGCCAGCCATGATGATGACGAAACGATTTTTGTTATCTACGGATTTTGATTTGGTTGCCATAGGTCACTCATTTGACTGCTGAAACCAGAGTTTTGACAAATTTACTTACCTGAGAAACCAGTTCGGAATTTTTGCCGTACTCCGCGATTTGATTTACGACGGCGCTGCCAACTACAATCGCTTCCGCGCTTTTGGCAACGAGCCTAGCCTGTTCCGGCGTGGAAATGCCGAAGCCGACGGCAACCGGTAAATCGGTGTGCGCGCGAATCTTTGCGGTCATTGAGCCGATGGTGTCCGAAACTTTCTGCTGCATACCGGTCACGCCTTCGCGCGAGACGTAATAAATAAAACCAGTGCCACGCTTCACGATCAGTTCGATGCGGTTGTCCGGCGTGGTGGGTGCTACAAGGTAGATGTTGCACAAACCGGCATTGCGCATGAGGGCTTCGTAATTTTCCGATTCTTCCGGAGGCAAGTCGAGCACGAGCAATCCATCTACACCAGCCTTGGCGGCGTCCGCGATAAATTTTTCCAGACCAACTTTGTGAATCAGGTTGAAATAAATATAGAGCACGATAGGAATCTGCGACTCCTTGCGAATGGCCGCCACAGTTTCCAAAACTTTTGGAGGCGTAGTGCCGGATTCCAAACCGCGCTGGGCGGCAAGTTGATTCACCAGACCGTCGGCAAGCGGATCGCTGAAAGGAACGCCGAGTTCCAGCACATCCACGCCCACTTTGTCGAACGCGAGACCGAGTTGGCGCGTAGCTTCGAGGTTTGGATCGCCCGCGCCGATGTAAACGACAAAACCTTTTTTGCCTTCGCGCTTCAGTTTGGCAAAACGTTCAACGATTCGATTCATGCTGGCGAAGTTTCAGGTTTCGGGTTTGGAGTTTCAAGTTCTACTTCGGAGGGATGAGTTATACGAGTCCCTGACTAGACCTTACCGTTTTTGTTTTGGGACTCGTGGAACTCGTCCCTCCGAATAATGGGCTTGCCATGTCAGGCGTAATCCTTCGAGGGTGAGATTTGGTTCTACCGCAGAAATCTCAGGCAATTTAGAGGCAATCAACTTCGCGTAACCACCCGTCGCCACGACCGGCAGGCGTGTAGTTTTCAAATCGCGTTTCAATTCAGCGAGTAATCCACGAATCAATCCGCGATATCCATGAACTGCGCCAACCAACATCGCCTGTTCAGTGCTTTTGCCGATGGCCGATTTGATCTCGCGAATCTCGATTCGCGGCAGTAACGCGGTTTTCTCATGCAGATACTCGGTCATCGCCGCCAATCCCGGCGCGATGATGCCGCCGACGTAATTGCCCGCGCGATTCACTACGTCGAATGTGACGGCGGTGCCGAAGTCCACCACGACCACCGGCGCGCCGAAATGGTGTCGTGCAGCAACAGCGTTGGCGAGACGGTCGGGGCCAATCGTGTTTGGCTTGGGATAATCAATACCAACGCCGCGCAAAGTTTTTGGAGTGAGTTCGAGCGCGTTTAGTTTCCAAATCTCGCGAACAGATTTTTTAGTGAACGGTGTCGCGCGCGGCACAACACTGCATAGAGCCGCGCCTTCAATTGAAATTTTTTCAACGAATTTTTCCACCAGCTTCCTGGCTTGGCCGTTGAACCACGCTGCGGTGGGAATATTGGCTTGCTGAGTCACGCGCTTCGCATTCGCCAGTCCGAGATGCGTGTTCGTGTTGCCGATGTCGAATAAGAGAATCATTTTTTGTAGCGGCGGTCTGTGACCGCCGGAATCTTCTTTTAATTGGCGACGGTCACAGACCGCCGCTACAGTCATTTCTCCAAAATCACATCGCCGCCGATAATGCGTTCGATCCGGCCGTGTTCTGTGCGTAGCAAGAGCGCGCCATCATCATCCAGCGATTCAGCGCGACCGCGAATCCGCCGGTCACCAATATGCACCGTTACTTGCTGGCCAATGGTGGTGCAACGTTCTTCCCACTCATCCGCGAGTTTCGTGAAACCGCCATCACAAACGCGTGCGTAGTCATCGTCGAGTTCCTGTAAAATTTTCACGGCCAATTCCGCACGTGAAATAGCTTTGCCGGATTCGATTTTCAGCGAAGTCGCCAGCTTGCGCAAGTCGGCGGGAAATTCGCTGATGCTTTGGTTCACATCCAGGCCAATGCCGAGAATCACATGCTTCACGCGGTCCAGTTCCGCGCTCATTTCCGTCAGGATGCCTGCGACTTTCTTTCCGCCGATCAAAATATCGTTCGGCCATTTGATTTCGGGTTTAAGACCGGTCTGCGATTGAATTGCGCGCGCCAGGGCGGTGGCAGAGGCGACGGTGAGTTGCGTGGTTTCCTGCGGACGCAAATCGGGGCGAAGCAGAACCGAAAACCAAAGTCCTTTTGCCGTTGGCGACATCCATTTGCGACCAAGGCGACCGCGGCCTTTGCTTTGCGACTCGGCAAACACGACGACGCCTTGTTTGACTTTGTCGCGCGCGAGTTTTTCGATGACGTCGTTGGTGGAAGTTGTTTCCTGAAAGACGCGGATGTCGCGGCCAATGACTTTGGTTTTGCCAAGTCGCGAGAGCAAATCATCCGCATGCAGGAGATCGGGCGAATTCAGCAAGCGATAACCCAGATGCGGACTGGCTTCGATGTCGTAACCAAGTTTGCGGAGTTCCTCGATGCGCGCCCAGATCGCCGCGCGGCTGATGCCGAGCTTTTGCGAAAGCTCTGCGCCTGACACACCGCCCTCGGCACGTAACGCGGAAAGAATTTGTGCGTCAGTGGTCATCAAGTTTGCCCGTAGATTGCGCAGATTTTCGCAGAGGAAGACATAGTCGTTTTTAATCTGCGCTCATCTGCGAAATCTGCGGGAGATTCATTCAAAATCCAATCCAATATCCACCGCGCGCGCGGAATGCGTCAGTGCGCCGACGGAAATGAAATCCACGCCGGTCTCGGCAATCGCGCGGACACTCGCGAGATTCACGCCACCGCTGGCTTCGGTTTGCGCGCGGCCTTTACATTTCTGCACGGCGAGGCGGAGTTGCACGGGGTTCATGTTGTCCAACAAAATTAAATCCGCGCCAGCGGCGAGCGACTGGTCCACTTGTTCGAGCGTATCGGCTTCGACTTCAATTTTTAGCTGCGGATATTTTGCGCGCGCTTGTTGAATCGCGGCGGCGACGGCGTTGGGTTCGGCATCGCGCAAGGCGGCAAGGTGGTTGTCTTTGATCAGCACCATGTCGAACAGGCCGAAGCGATGATTGCGTCCGCCGCCGCAGGTGACGGCGTATTTTTCGAGACGCCGCAGACCGGGCGTGGTTTTGCGCGTGTCGAGGATTTGCGTTTTGGTTCTATGAATGGCGTCCACGAATTGCGCGGTCAAAGTGGCGATGCCGGAAAGGCGTTGCACAAAATTCAGCGCCACGCGTTCGGCGGTGAGAATGGCGCGGGCCGAGCCGGAAATTTTCAATAGCCCATCGCCAGCTTTCATTCGCTGACCGTCTTTGGTGAGTGGTTCGATTTGGATCGAGGCCGAGAGTTCGCGGAGCGCTGCTTCAGCGAGTGCCAAGCCGGCGACAACCAGTGGTTCACGGGCGCGCATCATGGCGACGGACGTCGCTGATTCAGGAACCGTCGCGATTGTGGTCACGTCACCATCGCCGATGTCTTCGGCGAAGGCTGCTTTAAGTGCGATGGCGATGTCTTCAGCGCGGAGCGGTTGCACAGGCGGCAGCATGGCGTTGCGGTGCGACAGGGAAAAGAAAAATCATCGGAAGGGATGGCGCGCTGCGCCGTTCGCGTTCCAAAGGAACGCAATATGAGGCGGGATTCAGCCCGGCTGCGCGAACTTGCTGAATGCACAGGTTGCAAAACCTGCGCAACCCGATTCCGCCCGCTAATGCGCGGGCGGGGACATTTCCCGGCGGGATGTCCCTACCGCCGATCTATTTGTTTCTCCATGGATCAGCTTCGGTGTCAGATAAAGAGCGGCGCTAATTCACCAATGATTGAGCAATTCTCCTTTTGTGGCGGTCGAAAGCGCGTAAGTTTGTTTTTATGCCGACACCGGTCATCAGCATTGCCCAGATGCGCGAGTGGGAAAACGCCACTTGGGCGGCGGGACAAACGGAGACGGAGGTTATTCGGCGTGTGGGAAAGAAAGTCGCCGAACGCACTTTACAACTAACTCATGTCAACGATCTGATTCTGATTCTCGCGGGCAAAGGTCACAACGGCGATGACGCCCGTTCCGCTCGCGAACATTTAGTTGAACGACGAATCGAAGTGTTCGACGTCAATGATCCCGAAACCGATTTTGCGAAACTCGAGACGTTGCTGGTTTTAAAACCCGCGCTGGTAATTGATGGTTTGTTTGGCATCGGCATTAACCGTCCGTTGGATGCCGCGTGGGTAAAATTTATCGAGCGAATCAACGCGGCGAAATTAAAAGTGCTCGCAGTGGATATTCCTTCCGGTTTGAACGGCGACACGGGCCAACCGCAGGGCGCGGCGATTGAAGCGACGGTGACGCTTACGGTCGGCACGCCGAAACGCGGAATGCTGGGGCAGGGTGCGTGGCCGTTTGTCGGCAGATTGGAAGTGGCGAGTGACGTGGGTTTGGTTCCATGTTCGCAGACGAGTGAGTTGAATTGGATTTTGACGGAAGATTTTTTGGGCTTTCCGCCCGTGCGACCCGCCGCAGGACACAAAGGCAGTTTTGGTCATCTGGCAATCATTGCGGGCAGTATGGGTTATCACGGCGCAGCGGTATTGGCAGCGCGCGGCGCGCAGCGGGCGCGTCCGGGTTTGATCACTGTTTTTCCGCATGAACCGGCGTATTATCCCATCGCCGCGCAATTGCAGGCACCGATGATTCGGCCCTGGGAGCCGGAGTTAAAAATTATGGATGCGTCCACGGCTTTGCTGGCGGGGCCGGGACTCGCGGCGGCGGACGTGCCGGAAGACCTGAAAAAATATGTGCGCCGTCTTTGGCGCGATGCGCCGGTTCCGGTGGTGGCGGATGCCAGCGCTTTGGATTGGCTGCCGACGGGACAGTTTCCGAAAAACTCGGTTCGTGTCATTACGCCGCATCCGGGCGAAGTGGCGCGCCTGCTCAATACCACGCCCGCGCGCATTCAAGCGGATCGCGTTCAC
>JBEEGR010000271.1:0-2775 GCA_041166985.1 Verrucomicrobiota bacterium
TGAACACCTTTAATTTTTTCCACCGCGCTAATTAGACGATTGGTTAAAGGTTCAAGTTGGGTTCGCGAAAAAACAGGAGTCGGAACAAAACGTTCCAAAGCTTCAACAAAACCAATGATAGCCGCAAGATTTTCAGTTCCGGCGCGTCGCTCGTTTTCGTGGCCGCCGCCGAAAAGAATCGGATCTGGAAGCAATGGCGACTTGATAAACAAAGCGCCCGCGCCTTTTGGCCCGTGAAATTTGTGCGCGCAAATGGAAACCAGGTCAGCATTGAACTGATGAATGTTTAAAAAAGGTTCTTTGCCGAACCATTGAACGGCGTCGGTATGAAACAACACGCCGCGTTTACGGCAAACTTCGCCCAGCTCCGCGACCGGCTGAATCGTTCCGATTTCGTTATTCGCCGCCATGATTGAAACCAAAATCGTATCCAAACGAATCGCGCGCTCCAAAGATTCCACGGAAACACGACCTTCGCGGTCCACCGGCAGCAACGTCACATCAAAACCTTCTTTCTTCGCGAGGTAATCCAACGTGTGCAACACCGCGTGATGCTCCACTGCCGAAGCAATGATATGCTTTCCTTTCGGTTTCAACAGACGCGCCGTGCCAAAAATCGCAAGATTGACGCTTTCCGAGCCGCCGCTGGTGAAAATAACTTCGCTCGGCTTGCTTCCTAGAATTTTAGCCGCGCGATCCCGTGCATCGTCGAGATAAGAACGCGCTTTTTGCCCGATGTGATGCACGCTCGAAGGATTGCCCCAGACTTCGCCGAGAAACGGCAGCATGGCATCGCGCACTTGCGGGTCGAGTGGCGTCGTGGCGTTGTAATCGAAATAAATAGTGCGCATGTTAATCAGAGAAAACCGTGGACTCGCCCTTGGAAAACCGATCTTCCGTCCACGGATCCGCCGTGTTGGAATAACCGCGCACTTCCCAGAAGCCAAGAATATCCCGGTCCATGAACGTGATTTCGCGGATGAACTTGGCGCCTTTCCACGCGTAACGCTTCGGAATAATCACCCGCGCCGGCCCGCCGTGGTCTGCCGTCAGCGGTTTGCCGTTCCACGAATGCGCGATGAGCACATCATCATCCATGCAGACGTCGAGCGGATTGTTCGTCGAATAACCGTCGTAGCTCTTGAAGAAAACATGCGTCGCTTCGGATTTGGGCTTCACCAAATCAACCAGCGTGAAGAACGCTACACCTTCAAATTCCATGTCATACTGGCTCCAGGTCGTGACGCAATGAAAGTCGCTCACATCTTTAAATTGCGGCAAAGCGAGGAACTGTTGCCAGTTCAACGTGACCGGATTCTCAACTTTACCGCCGATTTTCAATTCCCATTTCTCCAGCGGCACATCGGGTCGAATGCCGAGGTCGAGCACCGGAAAATTATGCACCTGCCGCTGGCCGGGCGGCAAACGATCGGTGGAACGCACGGTTGGCTTCGCTTTGCCCGCCATCTTCTGCGCCCAACGCTCTTTCGCGGCGATGTATTGCTCTTTCACGTGAGGGAGTTTAACGCAAAGGCGCAAAGGCGCAAAGGCGCAAAGGAAAAGGATCGCGGCTGTGTGCCAAAGCACCAGCCGCAGCAATTTAAAATTGAGAATAGCTGGACAAGTTTGCGACGCAGCCGCGATCCACAAAACAGTTTCGCGGTTAAAAAGAGTTTTCTCTAACTGCGTTATCGCCTAGTTTCATTTCATGTTCAAACCAGCCGATTTGTTTGACCTCAGCCAGACCCAACACGCCGCGATCTTCGATGGCTGCGAGTTTGCCTGGGATGCGCTGAAAAAAATCTCCGGGTATGCCGCAAAGTTGATTGATGCTCGCATCGCGCCGAATCTCGGGAAATTTCAAAAACCCTTCAACGAAGGACGAATTTTTATTGGCGACAACGTCATCATTGGCGAAGGCACGACGATTGAGGACGGTGCAATGATCAAAGGTCCGGCGATCATCGGCAAGAACTGCGAAATTCGCCACAACGCTTACATTCGCGACAACGTCATCATCGGCGACGGCTGCACGATTGGAAATTCCACCGAACTTAAAAACGCGCTGCTGTTCAACAAAGCCGTCGCGCCGCATTTTAATTACGTCGGTGATTCCATTCTCGGCCACAAAGCGCACATCGGCGCGGGCGTTGTGTTGTCCAATTTTAAATCGCTTCCCGGCAATATCACTGTGGAAAAAGACGGCGTTCCCTTCGATACCGGCCTGCGCAAATTCGGCTCTCTCTTGGGAGATTTTTCTGAAGTCGGCTGTAACTCGGTCTTAAATCCCGGCAGCATCATCGGCCGCAACTCCGTGATTTATCCCACGACGAACTGGCGAGGCATTCTCCCGGCGAACAGGATAGCGAAAAACAAAGCGCAGATGGTAATTGTCGAGCGCCGGGTGAAATAAAGAAGGGAGAGGAGATCTGTCGGACATGAATTCAAATTTGCCTTATCTTTCTTCGGTGATTGTCGGGGTGAGCGTCGCCCTGATGTCATGGTTTGTTTGGGATATGCGTTCGATTCTCAAGGCAGGTCAACGCAAGTATCAACTGTCGATCGACGGCCATTGGAGAGATCTGGAGAATTATTTCGAGCGTGCCGCAAAAACGCGCCGCCCTTTTGTGTGGCTCCACCAGAAATATCTCCTGCCAGGAAATCTTGAAACGCAGTATGCCCTCTTTCTATACAAACAGGGGCGTTTGGAGGAATCCCTAACCAAGGTGGACCAAGCGATTCGGCAAATTGAGAGTAAGCCATGGATCTTCCGGT
>JBEEGR010000272.1:0-8441 GCA_041166985.1 Verrucomicrobiota bacterium
AGTTAGTTTTAACTCGCCCTCATCCTGGCCTTCTCCCCCGAGGAGAAGGAATGGCGATTTCACGTTTTTGGTTTATTGAAAGGTAGGGCGCGTCACTCCGTGCGCGCCGTCCCGCAATGTCGAAAACGGCGCTCAGAGGACTGACGCGCCTTACATTGGAATTACCGCCAGAGCGTAGCGTTTTAAAAAAATTGTCACCAACCTGTAACACTCCTGCCGTTGAGAGTGGCCACCCGTGTGCTAAGAAACTGCCATGCGAAAGAAAATTCTCGTGGTGGATGACGATGCGGACATCGTGGAGCTGCTTTGCTTCAATTTGAAAAAAGCCGGTTTCGCGATTGGCACCGCTGTTAATGGCATCGAGGCGCTGAAAAAAGCTCATTCCCTGGCGCCGGATTTGATTCTGCTGGATCTGATGCTGCCAGAGTTGGACGGTTTCGCGGTTTGCGAAATTCTGCGGCGCGATTCAGTCACGGCGAACGTTCCCATCATCATGCTGACCGCGCTTTCGAGTGAGTTGAGCCGGATGGCGGGCCTGGGTTCGGGCGCCAATGATTACGTGGCCAAGCCGTTCAGTCCGGGAGTTCTGGTGGCGCGCATTGAAAAATTATTGAACGGTTCGCCTGCTGCCAGGGAGATTCACACGACTGACATCGCTCCGTAACATGCTTGTCACAAATGCAACATTGTCGCCACCCGCACGGCGTGGTATCGAAGCAAGTGTGGGATCCAAAATTCTTATTGTGGACGATGAGCCGGAAGCCGTTGAACTCGTCGGGTTCAATTTGAAACAGGCTGGCTTCTCGGTCGTCACCGCCGCTGATGGGGCGGAAGCGCTGACGAAAGCGCGCGCAACGT
This sequence comes from Verrucomicrobiota bacterium, assembly GCA_041166985.1. Classification (GTDB taxonomy): domain Bacteria; phylum Verrucomicrobiota; class Verrucomicrobiia; order Limisphaerales; family DASXHY01; genus DASXHY01. Next base: position 859 of record JBEEGR010000272.1, read on the forward strand.
TGCCCAATCTCATCGTGCTCGACCTGATGATTCCCGAAATCAGCGGCCTCGAAGTCTGCAAAATGTTGCGGCGCGATCCGGCCACGGCGGGCATTCCAATCATCATGCTGACGGCGAAAGCAGCGGAAATAGATCGCGTGGTTGGTTTGGAAATCGGCGCGGACGACTACATGACCAAACCGTTCAGTCCGCGCGAACTGGTTTTGCGCATCAAAAAATTGATCCAGCGCGGACAGCCCGCAACCGAGGAGCAAAAAGTTTTAAGATTCGGCGATCTGTTGATTGATTCACCGCGCCATCTGGTGAGTTGGCGCGGCACCGCCATTGAACTGACCGCCACGGAGTTCAAACTTCTGACGGTGCTGGCGCAGCGTCGCGGTCGCGTGCAATCGCGCGAACAACTCCTGCGCGATGTATGGGAATACAACAGCCTCGTGGATACGCGCACGGTGGACACACACATGCGTCGCCTGCGCGAGAAGCTTGGTCCAGCGGCGAAATTTCTCGATACCGTCCGTGGCGTTGGCTACCGTTTTGTGGAAGCGAATTAATCGCGAACGAAACAGTTTCCCTGTGTGGCCCTTCTTAACAATCTTTGCATTTGCCGCGCTGGCTGTTGCTATTGTGCATCGGCGTTGGCGGCAAAAATATTTGCGCTCGCGCCAGGAAGCGCAGGCGGAAATCCAAAAGCTGAAGGAACGGCAACAACAGCAGTTCGCCCAGACGCAGGCGCAACAGGAGACGTTGTTCAACAGCATGATTGAAGGCTTGTTGTTGCTGGATGAAAACGAACGTGTGCAACTGGCCAATCGCGCTTTCACCGAACTCTTCAGCATCACCATGGATGTGCGCGGCAAAACCATTCTCGAAGTTTTGCGCCAGCACGAACTAACGAAACTCCTGCAAAGAGTCGCGTCGGAAAAACAGGTTTTGGATTACGAATTAAAGATCGGCGGACTGGCGGAACGTTCGTTGCAGATCAACGCGGCGGCAATGTTTGACAGCAACGGCCATAGGCAGGGGACGATTCTCGTCTTTCACGATCTGACCCGCTTAAACCAGTTGGAACGGACGCGCGAGGAATTTGTGGCCAACGTCAGCCATGAATTGCGCACGCCGCTTTCGCTCATCAAAGGCTACGTGGAAACTTTGCTCGACGGCGCAAAGGACAATCCGGAAGTTCAAATCAAATTTCTACAAACGATCCAGCGCAATGCCGAGCGGCTGCAATTCCTGATTGAAGATCTGCTGACGATTTCTGAATTGGAATCAGGCCGTCTGAAAATGAATTTGCAGCCGATCAAACTCCAGCCGCTGGTGGAACGTGTGCTGGAAGATCACAAGTCTCAGGCGAACGCGAAAAATGTTGTCCTGGCCAACAGCGTCCCGGATTTGATCGCCGAAGCAGACGCCGAGCGGTTGCAACAAGTGCTGGGGAACCTCATCAGCAATGCGATTAAATATGGCCGTAGTGAAGGGCGCGTGAAAGTCAGCGCACGCAAAACAAACGAAGCGATTGAATTGTGCGTGCAGGACGACGGCCCCGGCATTCCGCATGAAGCATTGGAACGGGTATTTGAACGGTTTTATCGCATAGACAAAGCGCGCTCGCGTGACGCGGGCGGAACCGGCCTGGGACTTTCCATCGTCAAACATATTGTACAAACCCACGGTGGCCGGGTTTGGGCGAAGAGTGAATTGGGAAAAGGAACGGAGTTCTATTTCACCATTCCCATCAGCACAGCCGGTTCAAATTCCATTTCTCCGGTATAAAGGATGTATTTTGAATCAAGAATAACGCTTGCAGCGGACGTCGGGCGGTCTGAATTTCATCAGAGGAGCAGAATCCCGGAAAACCCTGTTGACTTCACCGGTCTCTCTGGTAGTTTTTGCCCTCCTTTGATTGGAATTTAGATGAAAACGCATTTGCCGAAAGTGAATTTGGATCAGCGCAAGTGGCATGTAATTGATGCCGATGGCGTCGTCCTGGGCCGTCTCGCGGCTCAAGTCGCCGATATTTTGCGCGGGAAAAACAAACCTGTTTATACGCCGCATCTTGATGCCGGCGATTTTGTCGTCGTCGTGAACGCTGAAAAAGTGCGCGTGACCGGCAAGAAAGAAACCGACAAGGAATACATGAGCTATTCCGGTTGGAAAGGCGGCGAGAAATATCGCTCCGTGGCCAATGTCCGCGAGAACCATCCCGAAATGCTGATTCATCGCGCCGTCCGCGGCATGATTCCGAAGAACCGCCTTGGCCGGGTTCTTTTGACCAAGTTGAAAGTTTACAAAGGCACCGAGCATCCGCACTCCGCCCAGCAACCGGCGAAGCTTCAGGCGAAATAATTTTAAACGAATTTAAGTTATGGCAGAAAAAAAATCAGAATTTCTCGGCACCGGACGTCGCAAGACCGCCATCGCGCGGGTGCGTCTCAGCTCCGGCAGCGGCAAAGTGACGGTCAATGGCCGCGCGTTTGAAACCTATTTTCCGACGGACTCTCTCCGCATGGTGGTCGCGCAACCTTTCGTTGCGACCGGCACGGCGGACAAGTTCGACGTGCGGGTGAACGTGGTCGGCGGCGGCCCGAACGGCCAGGCTGGCGCGGTTCGCCATGGCATTTCCCGCGCGCTGTTGCTCGCGGACGCAAGCTTTCGCGCTCCTTTGAAAGCCGAAGGATATCTGACCCGCGATCCGCGTATGCGTGAGCGTAAAAAATACGGCCAGCCGGGCGCTCGCAAACGTTTCCAATTCAGCAAACGTTAATCGAAACTGGAATTTGCAAACCCGCTGGCCGAATGGTCAGCGGGTTTTTTGTTTTAATTTGGGAAGGACGGCGTGTCGCCGTCCCTGAAAAATTTGGGTCGCCGACACGGCAACCCTCCCTTTAAGATTTTGAAAATGAATTCGAAAAAAGTCGGCATCGTCGGCGCGTCCGGTTACTCCGGCGAAGAACTCGTGCGGTTGCTTCTGCAACATCCGCACGTGGAACTGACCGCCGTCACATCGCGGCAGAGCGCGGGGCAGACGCTCGCGCAGGTGTTTCCTAAATTCGCCAATCATCCGCGCGCCAAAACGCTCCGGTTCAGCGAGCCGAATCCCGAATTGCTGGCGAAGCAGGCGGAAATTGTTTTTCTCGCGCTGCCCCACGGCGTCGCCGCGGAATATGCCGTGCCGCTGATGCAGGCCGGCTGCGTCGTCATTGATTTGAGCGCGGACTTTCGCCTGAAGAGCGCGGAAGTTTACAAAGATTTTTACGCGCACGACCATCCCGCACCGGAGTTGCTGGCGAAATCGGTGTATGGTTTGCCCGAAGTTTACCGCGAGCAAATCAAGAAAGCTTCGCTGATCGCGTCGCCGGGCTGTTATCCGACGAGCATTTTGCTGCCGCTGATACCATTGCTCAAAGCCGGCTTGATCAAATCGACTGGCATTATTGCTGATTCGTTGAGCGGTGTGAGCGGGGCGGGACGCAAAGCAGAGATGGACTATCTTTTTGTTGAGTGCAACGAAAGTGTGCGGCCTTACGGTGTGCCGAAACATCGGCACCTTTCCGAAGTGGAACAGGAACTTTCGTTCGCTGCGGGTTCGCAGGTGACGATTCAGTTCACGCCGCATTTGATTCCAGTGAATCGGGGTATTCTGAGCACACTTTACGTCGCGCCGGAAAAACATTTTTCCACGGCGGCGGAAATGAACGCGTTGGCGGAAAAAATCTCTGCGTGCTACGCGAAGGCTTATGGCAATGAACCATTCGTGCGTCTGCTCGAAGGCAAAGCGCTGCCTGACACTAAAAACGTCGTCGGCACCAACGTGATTGAAATCGCGTGGCGGCTAGATCCGCGCACGGGCCGGCTGATCGTTATGAGCGCCGAAGACAATCTCGTCAAAGGCGCCAGCGGCCAGGCTGTGCAAAACATGAACATTCTCTGTGGCTTTCCAGAAACTGCGGGACTGATTTGATTCTCACAATGTCTAAATCAGTTTTACCCGCAAAGTGGAATGCGGCTGACTATGCAGCCAATTCCATCGTTCAACAGACCTGGGCGCGCGAGTTGATCGCCAGGCTCAAGCTCCATGGCAATGAACACATTCTCGACGTTGGCTGCGGCGATGGCAAAGTGACTGCCGAAATTGCGCATGCTGTGCCGAAGGGCGCGGTCGTGGGGGTTGATGCATCGCCGCAAATGATTGAATTTGCAAACGGCGCTTTTCCTTCCAGCAAAATTCCCAATTTGGAATTTCATGTGATGGACGCGCAGCAAATCCAATTTCGGCGCAAGTTCGATTTGCTTTTCTCCAATGCCACCTTGCATTGGGTGGATGACCACCAGGCGTTTCTGCGCGGCGCGTCATCGGTGTTGCGTTCAGGCGGACGGTTGGTCGTTTCCTGCGGCGGCAAAGGCAATGCCCACGATGTATTTGTTGCGCTTCGGCCGGAAATGCGGCTGAAACGCTGGCGTGAATTTTTTCGCAAACTGGAAGCGCCTTACTTTTTTTACAGTCCGGCAGATTACGAGAAATGGTTGCCTAAGTTTGGCTTCAAGACGCGCAAGGTCCGGCTGGCTCCCAAGGACGCGACTTATGTTGGTCGCGAAGGTTTTGCCGCGTGGTTGCGGACGACGTGGCTGCCTTACACGCAACGTGTGCCGGAAGAGTTGCGTGAGGAATTCATCGGTACGGTCGTCGAACGCTACGTTGCGAAGCATCCAGTGGATGCGAAGGGGCTTGTGCATGTGCGCATGGTGCGGCTGGAGATTGACGCGACCAAACTTTGAACCGAATTCGTCGCAATGAAGATTCCCTATTTTGAAACTGATGCGTTCGCAGAAAAGCCGTTCCACGGAAATCCCGCTGGCGTCTGCCCCCTGACGAAATGGCTGGATGACGCAACGATGCAAAACATCGCGGCGGAAAATAATCTTTCAGAGACGGCTTTCTTTGTCCCGCGCGACGAAGAGTTTGAGATTCGCTGGTTCACGCCGGCGGTGGAAATTGATTTGTGCGGTCATGCAACTCTGGCGGCGGCTTTCATTCTGTTTTCTGAATTGGGTTTTTGCGGCGACACGGTTCGTTTCCATTCGGCCAGTGGGATTTTAACGGTGACTCGCGCTGATGGAATTTTGAAACTCGATTTTCCGTCGCGTCCGCCCGTGACTTGCGCGGTGCCTGATGAATTGATTCGCGGGCTGGGCAAGCAACCAATCGAAGTGTTGAAAGCGCGGGATTACTTTGTGGTTTACACAACCGCGGATGATGTCCGTTCATTAAAACCTGATTTCAATTTGCTCGGAATGCTCGATGCGAAAGTCATTGTGACCGCGCCCGGCGATGATTGTGATTTCGTGTCGCGCTTTTTCGCGCCGACGGCTGGCGTGCCGGAAGATCCGGTCACCGGCTCGGCGCACTGCACATTGATTCCCTATTGGTCGCAGCGGCTCGGCAAGACGAAGTTGTTCGCACGACAGGTTTCAAAACGTGGCGGCGAACTTTTTTGCGAACTCGCTGGTGACCGCGTGCTCATCGGCGGCAAAGCTGTGCTTTACAGCCGGGGTCAGATTGAAATAGAAAGCAGCCTATGATTCGGAGGGCCGAGTTTCACAAGGCCCTGACTATGCTGCTGTAGAAATATGGGGACTCGCAAAGCTCGTCCCTCCGAAGAAATAATGAAATCCAAATTCAAAATAATTGAAGGTTCCATCGTTGCACCGAAAGGTTTTAAAACCGCAGGAGTTTTCTGCGACATCAAACGTCTCGGCACTGGTAAAGGTTCGCAAAAAGGGAAGAAACGCGACCTCGCGCTCATCGTTTCGGAAACGCCCGCCACGGTTGCGGGCATGTTCACCACGAATCAGATTTGCGCTGCTCCCGTGAAAGTTTGCGTTGCGCGAATGAAAAAAGGAACTGCACAGGCGGTCGTAGTGAACTCTGGCAACGCCAATGCCTGCACGGGAAAACAAGGCATGATTGACGCGCTGGAGATGGTCCGCTTCACCGAACAGGCGCTGGCTTTGCCGCCCGGTTCGGCGCTCGTGGGTTCGACCGGGCGCATCGGCGTCACGATGCCGATGGACAATGTGCGCGCGGGAATCATTGAAGCGGGCGTGGAACTGGGCGCGACGGTTGAACACACCGCGAATGCGACTGAGGCAATCATGACCAGCGACACGAAACCGAAGCAGATCGCGGTTGAATTCAAGCTCGGCGGAAAAACGGTTCGCATCGGCGGCATGTGCAAAGGCGCGGGAATGATTCAGCCGGGAATGTCCGCGACGGGGAAACGTCCGGCCGCTTTACCAAATGGCGGATTGCATGCGACGATGCTTTGTTTCATCACGACGGACGCGGCGATTGAACCCAGGATTTTGCAAGCGGCATTGCAGGAAGCGGTCGCGCAGAGTTTCAATCGCATCACGGTGGACGGTGATATGAGTACGAATGATACGGTGCTCGTGCTGGCGAATGGGAGGGCGGGAAATAAAAACATCCAACATCCAACATCCAACATCCAACATCGAATGTTTCAGACGGCGCTGAATCACGTCTGTCTTGAACTCGCCAAGATGATTGTGCGGGATGGCGAGGGCGTGCATCGCGTCGTGACTGTGCGGGTGAATGGTGCGAAGTCAGTGATTGATGCGGATGCGGCGGCTCGCGCCATCGCGAACAGCGCGCTGGTGAAAACAAGCTGGCATGGCGGCGATCCGAATTGGGGCCGCATCATCGACGCGATTGGTTATAGCGCGGCCACAGTCGTCGAAGAGAAGATTGATATTGGTTACCGCGCGCCGAACAGCAAAAAGATTTTGTGGAGCCTTAAGCGCGGCCAACCGACCGCCGTTGACTTCAAAGCATTGTGCGCGATGGTTGCGCCGAAGGAATTTGAGTTGCACATCAACCTGAATCTCGGCAAGAGCAATGCCGTGATGTATGCGGCCGATTTGACGGAGGAATACGTGGACTTCAACAAAGGCGATGTGAGCGATCCGAGTTCGCTGGGCGGTTAAACAGCACGCAAGCAAACAATATGCTAACACAAAAGCAAAAATATAAGCGTATTTCAGCAGCGTTTAACAAAGGATTGATCGCGCTAGTTGTAGAATTGTGTAAAAAGTATCTGCACCAATTCCCAGACGATTATTTTGCGTGGATGTGGTATGGCATGGCGAAAACCCAGCTTCATCGGTACGACGAAGCTGAAACGGCAATTTGTCGAGCTATGGCGCTTTGGCAGAAGCCGGGATTACAGGTTGCGTTACGTCAAATGGGTGACCTATTCAAAGCCAAAGGGGATTTTGAGAAAGCTGAGTATTGGTATCGGCGAGCCTCTCGGCACAAACCGGGAAGCACGGTAGATCACATTTTCGCGGGTGATGTCGCATTCCAAGATGGCCGGTTAAAACTCGCAGAATTAAATTATCGTCGGGCAATCAAATGCTCCACTGGTCCAATCGAGGAAGCTTACTTCAACTTGGGCGGCGTTTTGGTTGCAAAGAGGCGCTACCAAGAGGCTATTAAATGTTATCGCAAAGCGCTGATGATCGACCCTAAATACAGAATTGCTGCGAAACGATTAAAAGATGCC
>JBEEGR010000273.1:0-2698 GCA_041166985.1 Verrucomicrobiota bacterium
ATTGATAAACTACATCGACTTCGGAAATTTGCTGGGAATTATCAAAATTAACTGGACTCATTTTGAAGACTTACTTCAATCTCAAGAATGGGTTCACTACATTTTTGAAACTCTTGAGCGGTCGAGAAATGTGATTATGCACAGCGGAAAATTAAGCCTTTCGGACATCGAACGAATTGGTTCTGTTGTTCGGGATTGGGTCAAGCAAACAGGAGGATAAGCTCGTTGAACCGCAACGAAAAAGTCGCGCCACTGGTGCGACAAATAACTCTCAATACCGTCGAAGAGAATTGAGATGAACGACCGCCCTCTCCCCAACCCTCTCCCCCAGGAGAGGGAGAATCGTTCGCAGTCTCTTTGCGTTGCGAAGGCGTTGTGCAGTTCGTTTGCATTTCGCTTCGATGAAACAAGTCGCGGCGACAGACAGTTTAACTCCCTAAAAACCAGCATCGGCCAATCGCTATTCCCTCTCCCCGGGGGAGAGGGTCAGGGTGAGGGCGAGCGTGGACATCAATTTCTCCTTTGCCCGCCATGACGCTCACTCAACTCAACTCCCTCTCTCGCGCCGAATTTGTCCGCATCGTCGGCCCGGTGTTCGAACATTCGCCGTGGATTGCAGAAGAGACGTGGCCAAAGCGACCGTTCGCCAGCATGGAGCAACTTCACCAGGCGCTCACCAAAACCGTCCGCAACGCCAGCGAAGCGCAACAGCTCGCGCTGATTCGCGCGCATCCCGACCTCGTGGGTCGCGCGGCGCTGGCCGGAACGCTTACGCGTGAATCTACCGGCGAGCAGGCCAGCGCTGGTTTGAATGCTCTCACATCCGAAGAAATCGAATCGTTCCAAAAGAACAATGCCGCGTACAAAGAGAAGTTCGGCTTCCCGTTTGTCATTTGCGCGCGATTGAACAAGAAAGAAGCCATTTTAAAGGGTTTTGAACATCGCCTGGCCAACTCGCACGAGCAGGAAATCAAAACAGCGCTTGAAGAAATTTTCAAAATCGCAGAACTTCGGTTGCGGGATTTGATTCCTGATTGATTATGCCCACCAAACTGAGCACCCACGTTCTGGATACCGCGCATGGTTGTCCGGCTGCCGGAATGAAAATCGAACTATGGTCGCTGGAAGGCGAGGAACGCACACTGGTGACCACCGTCAAAACCAATGCCGACGGTCGCCCTGATGAACCCCTGCTCTCCGCCGAAGAAATGGCGGTTGGCCAATATGAGATTGTTTTTTTCATCGGCGATTATTTTTCAGCCAAAAATTCCGCGCTGCCGAAAATTCGTTTTCTGGATCGTGTGCCGGTGCGTTTCAGCATTGCCGACGCCAGCGCGGGCTACCACATCCCCCTGCTCTGCTCGCCGTGGGCCTACAGCACTTATCGGGGAAGCTGAGTTCATGAAAAAGCACACGTATTTCCCCTCATGAACATTCCCGCGCGAAAGATTATGCAGCGCATTGATGTGTTGCTGCACATCAGCGAAGACTCAGATCGCCTCACCCGCACATTTGCTTCCCCCGCCATGAGCCGCGCCAATGACCTCGTCGGCGGCTGGATGCGCGAAGCAGGCATGGAAACTCACGTGGACACCATCGGCAACCTGATCGGTGTTTATGCTGGCGAACAACCCGATGGAAAAATTCTCGTGCTCGGGTCGCATCTCGATACGGTGCGCAACGCCGGAAGATTTGACGGCCCGCTCGGAGTGATCCTGGCCATCGCATGTGTCGAGCAATTGCATGAACGGAAGACGCGTTTGCCATTCGCCATTCAGGTCGTCGGTTTCGCCGATGAGGAAGGCGTGCGTTATCAGACCGCGTATCTCGGCAGTCGCGCGTTGACGGGAACCTTTAATCTCAAAGATTTAAATCGCCGGGACGTCAACGGCATTTCCATGCGCGATGCCATCCGCGCTTTCGGCGGCAACCCGACCAAGCTAAACACCGCCGCGCTCGATCCGCAGCGAGTCATCGGCTATCTCGAAACGCACATTGAGCAAGGGCCGATATTGGAACAAAAAAATCTTTCGGTCGGCGTCGTCACCGCCATCGCCGGACAAACTCGCGCCCGGGTCAGCTTTGTGGGCTGCGCCGGTCATGCGGGCACCACGCCCATGAATATGCGGCGCGATGCGTTGTGTGGCGCGGCGGAATTCGTGGTCGCAGTGGAAACGTTTGCCAAAAGCATACCGGGTCTTGTCGCCACAGTCGGCGAAATCAACGCCATGCCGGGCGCGAGCAACGTCATTCCCGCTGAGTCGCGCGTCAGTATAGATGTTCGTCATGCGGAGGATTCAATCCGGCATTCGGCGTGCGTAGAGTTGAAAGCCAAAGCCGAAGAAATCGGCTCGCGCCGCAATCTTCAAGTCCAGGTTGAAACCGGCCACGAAGCGCCGGCTGTTGCCTGTTCAGAAAAATTATCCGCGTTGCTCAGCGAAGCAGTGAAGCAGCGCCAGAACAAATTGATTCAATTACCCAGTGGCGCGGGTCACGACGCGGCAATCATGGCCGAGATCACACCGTCAGCCATGCTCTTCGTCCGTTGTAAAGAAGGTATCAGCCACGATCCCCGCGAATCCGCCGACCTTCAGGATGTCCGCGTGGCACTTGATGTCGTGAATGATTTTATCCAGATGCTGGCACAGCAAGCATGAAAAGTTTCGACCTCATTTTGCGCGACTGAGTGTAACGGCGT
>JBEEGR010000274.1:0-3370 GCA_041166985.1 Verrucomicrobiota bacterium
GATATTCTGGAACGCGACGGCCATGTCGTGGAGGTTTGCGATAGTGGCATCAGCGGCGTCGAATCGTTTCGTTCGGCCCAAAGTGGACGGAATTCTTTTGACGCAATCATTACCGATCTGGGCATGCCTTACTTCGATGGACGGCAGGTCGCAAAAACCATCAAACGCGAATCGCCCGATACGCCGATCATCATGCTCACCGGTTGGGGTGCTTACATGAAAGAAGACGGCGAGATGCCGGCCCAGGTGGATGGCATGCTGAGCAAACCGCCGCGTGCCAGAGAACTTCGGGAAATGCTTCGCGTCCTGACTCAAAAGGATCCAGAGAACAACGTCGTTAATTTTCCTCTCTCACAAGCAGTGCCATAACAATTTCGCGCGACAGACTGGTTTCAGTGTTGATAGGTGGCCGAAAATCTCAAATCAGCACCACACGATTAAAATCTCTGCTTTCGTCCCGGAGAAAATTCGTGTTTAGTACGCGCCAATTATGAGCAAAACTGCATTGTTGTTCGCCGGACAAGGCGCGCAGGTCGTCGGCATGGGCAAAGACCTCGCCGAACAATTTCCCTCCGCCAAAGCATGGTTCGACCGCGCCAACGCCGCGCTGGGCTACGATCTCGCTTCGATTTGTTTCAATGGACCGGATGCGGAACTCACCAAAACCGAAAACGCGCAGCCGGGAATTTTTCTCGTGAGCTGGGTTTGCTTTGAGTTGTTGAAAGAGCGCGTTGGAGTCCAGGCTTTAGCTTGTTCCCCGACTGACACGCTAAAGCGTGGACTCCAACTGAGATTCGACGCCACCGCCGGTTTGTCGCTCGGCGAATTCACGGCGCTCACGGCAGCAGGCGCGATGAGTTTTGAAGAGGGGTTGCGCGTGGTGCGTCAGCGTGGACGATTTATGCAGGAAGCTTGCGATGCGACCAAAGGCGGCATGGCGGCGGTGATCGGTCTGGATGAAGCGCCGACACGCGAAGTCTGCAGCGAAGTTGGTGTGGTGTTGGCAAATTTAAATTGCCCAGGCCAGCTTGTCATTTCCGGGGAAGTCGAAAAAATTTCCAAAGCCATCGAACTGGCCAAAGCCAAAGGCGCCAGGCGCGCGATTCCGTTGCCAGTTGCGGGCGCATATCACTCGCCCCTCATGGCCAGTGCGCAATCGAAGCTGCAAGGCGAACTCGGCAAAGTAAATTTAATCTCACCAACTGTGCTGGTGATTTCAAACGTTACCGCGCAACCACACGGCAGCAGCGCAGAAATTTCCACGCGCCTCGTCGAGCAGGTCACTTCATCGGTGCGTTGGGAAGAATCCATGCGCTATTTGCTGGCGCAAGGCTTTACCCGCTTCATCGAACTTGGTCCCGGCACCGCACTGAGTGGTTTCATGAAACGGATTGATAAAACTGCACAGATATTGAACGTGGCGGATGTGGCGAGTTTGGAAACAACTGCCAAGGCTTTGGTCTGATCGGTTGGTGTTTCGTACTCCGTATTCCGTGATTGTTCATGGCGACGCACGGCGTACTTGACGGAACACGGAACACGGAACACGCTTTCTCCCGCATGAGTCAACTCGCTAATCAAATCGCCGTCGTCACCGGTGCCGGTCGCGGAATTGGCCGCGCTATTGCATTGAAATTCGCCGCTGAAGGTGCGGATGTTGTCTGCGTTTCGCGCACTGCGGAAAATTCCGAGAAGGTTGCCAACGAAATCCGCGCGCTTGGCCGCAAAGCCTGGGCGCACGCCGTGGATGTTTCTGATTCAACCGGCGTCAACGCCGCCGCCGAGAAAATTCTCGCGGACTGCGGCAAGGTGGACATTCTCGTCAACAACGCCGGCGTGACGCGCGACGGTTTGCTCATGCGCATGAGCGATGCCGATTGGGACACCGTGCTAAACACAAATCTGAAAGGCGCGTTTCTTTTCACCAAAGCTTTTACGCGCGCGTTCGCGAAGCAGCGTTCCGGCCGCATCATCAACGTGGCTTCGATCATCGGCCTGATTGGCAACGCCGGCCAATGCAATTACGCCGCGAGCAAAGCGGGCCTGATCGGCTTCACGCAATCGGTCGCGCGCGAGCTGGCCTCGCGCGGTGTGACGGTAAACGCGCTCGCGCCGGGTTTTATTGAGACGGACATGACGGCGGTGTTGAGCGCGGAACTGAAAGCCGAGTTGCTGAAAAAAATTCCGTTGAACAGTTTGGGTCAGTCGGAAGACATCGCGCATGCCGCTTTATTTCTGGCGAGTCCCGGCGCACGCTACATTACGGGCCAGGTATTGACGGTCGACGGCGGGATGGTGATGTAAAAAATTTACGAATCAGACTTGACGGGGTCTGAATCGTGGCATAGACACACTGCAAAACGAACCAGAACCGGAGATACACATGGCTGAAAAAACTATTGAACAGCGAGTTAAAGATATTATTGTCGAACAGTTGGGCGTGAATGCCGACCAGGTCACGCCGGACGCAAAATTCATTGAAGACCTGGGCGCGGACTCACTCGACACTGTCGAGTTGGTCATGGCGCTCGAGGAAGAGTTTGGCAACGAAATCCCCGACGAGCAGGCCGAAAAATTGCAAAGTGTCGGCGATGTGATCAAATACATCGAAGATACCCAGCAAAAGTAATGGCTGACTTTCCCCGGGCAGCTTGAATCCCGACCCATCGGGGCTTAAGCTGCCCTTTTAATTTATATGCCCAGCCACACGTCAGAACGCAGAGTCGTCATTACCGGCCTCGGAGCCGTCACGCCCTTGGGCAATTCCGTGGATGTTTTTTGGAATAACATTATCGGCGGCCAAAGCGGCGTGGACAAAATCACCGCGTTCGACGCCAGCCCGTTTGATACCCAGATTGCCGCGCAGGTAAAAGACTTTGACCCGTTGCCCGCCTTTCCTTCACCGAAAGAAGTGCGCCGCACGGATCGCTATTCTCAGTTCGGAGTTTTTGCCGCCTGGCAAGCGCTTAAAGATTCGGGACTCGACCTGAACAAAACGAATCCGGACGAAGTCGGCGCGTTCATCGGCTCTGGTATTGGCGGACTGCAAACCACGGGTGAGCAAATGAAAATTTTGCTCGAACGCGGCCCCGGCCGGCTTTCGCCCTTCATGATTCCGATGCTCATCTCGAACATGGCGTCGGGCCTGGTCTCGATGTATTTCAATTTGCGGGGCCCCAATTTCGCGACGTGCTCGGCTTGCGCGACCGCCAATCACGCGCTCGGTGAAGCCTGGCGCACCATCAAGATGGGCGACGCGGTCGCGATGCTCGCGGGCGGCGCGGAGGCGACCATTGTGCCGATCGGCATCGGCGGATTCTGCGCCATGAAAGCGATGAGCACGCGCAATGATGATCCAAAAGGCGCGTCC
>JBEEGR010000275.1:0-4985 GCA_041166985.1 Verrucomicrobiota bacterium
TGAAAGCCAATCCAAACAGTTACGAGATTCTGGTCGAACTCGGTCAGCTCTATCAGCAAGACCGGCACGACCCGCAACGAGCGCGCGGCGTTTTTCAACTGGCTTTCCGGCGCTGGCAGGAAACCGAGGCCAATCTGAAAGAGCCAAATTACGTCGCTTACACTCAAATTACGGAAACTCTGGCTTCACTTGAAAGAGACGCGGGCAATAATGATAAAGCAATTGAGTGGTTCGAATTAGCCAAAGCCCATTCACCGAATCCGGACGCGGTGCAAAAACAGATAGATGAGCTTCGTGCCAAAGCGAAGTAGCCCGCCGCCGGTGTTTGTTTGCGCTTGGTTTTCCTCGTGGCCGTTTGTTTAATTCACTTATGAAGAAACGGTCTGCGCAAATTAAACGCGACACCAAAGAAACCCGCATCAGTCTCAAATTGAACCTGGACGGCGCCGGGAAATCTTCCATCAGGACTGGCATACCCTTTTTTGATCACATGCTGACGCTATTTGCGAAACATGCGGTGATGGATTTGAATCTGGTTTGCAAAGGCGACCTGGAAGTGGACGCGCATCACACGGTCGAAGATTGCGGCATCGCCTTGGGGCAGGCTTTCGTGCAGGCGTTGGGTGACAAAAAAGGAATTCGCCGTTACGGCACTGGTTTTGATCCAAAAAATCCATTCACTGGCGAAGCCTACGTCCCTATGGACGAATGCCTCGTTCGCTGTGTTATTGATTTCAGCGGGCGACCTTACCTGGTCTGGCGGGGTTTGAATGAACTCGGTCAAAAGGCCGTCAGTAAAGCAGACAAACAGCAGGATATGTCCAGCGCCTTTCGCTTTGGGTTGGCGCGTGAGTTTTTCCAAGGTTTCGCCAACGAAGCTCGTTGCAACCTGCACCTGGAATTGCTCTACGGTGACGAACCGCATCACATTGTCGAAGGATTGTTCAAGGCCTTTGCCAAGGCGGCGGACTTTGCCTGTCAGCGCGATCCGCGCATCGCCGGACAATTGCCGAGCACCAAGGGAAAACTTTAAGCCACTCGAATAAACTCCAGCGTTTTAACGTCAATTCATGGCTGATAAAAATTATTCCTCCGCTGACGACGCAGCGTTGGTGCGGGACGCGCAAAAGGGCGACATGGCCGCGTTCGAGGAACTGGTCGTCCGGCATCGCGACAAGCTGTATGCCCGCGCGTTCAGCATGATGCGGAATGAACAAGAAGCGATTGATCTTTCTCAGGAAGCCTGGGTGAAAGGCTGGCAACGATTGAACCAGTTTCACGGTGATTCAAGTTTTGCGACCTGGATGACGCGGATTGTGATCAATCTCTGTCTCGATCAATTGCGGAAAAATAAACGGCATCGAGCGGAATCCATCGAAGAAATGGATGAAGAAAGCGGCGGTGTTGAGCGTCAAATGCCTGCGGTGGTCGTGAATCCAACCGAACGGCTGGAACGAGGCGAACTTAGGCAGCGAATTGACAAAGCGCTCGGGCAGCTGTCCGAAGAACATCGCACTGTGCTGGTATTGCATGAATTTGAAGAGTTGGAATACAAAGAAATTGCCAAAACGGTGGGCTGCTCGATTGGGACGGTAATGTCGCGATTGTTTTATGCGCGACGAAAGCTGGCGGCGTTATTGGCGGATTTAAAGAAAGAAAATTAGTCCGGTGATGGAATAGAATTTTTAGCCATGAACACAGAGCAACAACTGAAACTACAGGCGTTTCTCGACGGCGAACTGCCAGAGCGAGAGGCTCGCGATGTTGCTGCCTGGCTGGCGCAAGACAAGGACGCGACAGCGTTGCTGATGGAACTCCGCAATACGCGTCAGGCGCTCGGCGGTTTTGAGCCGGAAATCAGATTGCCAGAAACACGCGAGTTTTATTGGTCCAAAATCCAGCGCGAGATTCAGCGGTTGGAACCGGCAACGCCTAAAAAAGAAGCTGTTCCGTTTTCTTTTTGGTTTTGGCGGTTGCTTATTCCTGCGGGCGCCGCGGCGTTGCTGGCCATAGCCGGGTTGTTTGCGTTTCTGAAATTAAATCCTTCCAGCAATCCCGGTGCGGAAATGGCCACGATGCTGGCCGATGCCAATCCTGTTACCTATCGTGACCAGGCGGAGGGCATGACCGTGGTCTGGCTTTCGTATCCGGCGGAAAAGGAGTTTACGGCAAATAGTTCCGGCGGTAGGCTGCCATGAGCATGACACGCAAATTCAATTCCTCACTTTTGCTCTGGCTCTGCGCGTCCGCGTTTTTTCTGTCCGCCGTCGCCGCGCGCAGCGAATCCGGCGACATGAAACTGCACGCGCAATTGATTTGGGGAACCAATGAACCAAAATCACCGGACCCCAAGCACAAACTCGTGGGCAAGGAACTCGAGAAGAAACTAAAAAATTCGCCGTTCAAATGGGAGTATTACTTCGAAGTCAGCGATGAAAAATTCAATTTGCCGTTGCAGAAAGAAAAGACCGTCAACATGAGCAAAGATTGCGCAATCGCGGTGCGGAATCTCGGCGGTTCGGTGGTGGAATTTCGGTTGTTCGGCAAAGGCAAACTGGTTAACAAAATCACACAGCCCTTGCCAAAGGGACAGATTCTGGTTGAAGGCGGCAATGCGGACAATGCCACGGCCTGGTTCGTCGTGCTTAAGTCGATTGACGATTAGTAGCTCTCGCAAATAAAAAGCCCCGCATTTCTGCGGGGCTTTTTGTTTTGGGACGGTGACACGCCGTCCTTCCCATTTTCCGTTAACTTCCCACGCTCGCCAGTTCCTCGTTGTTCGCCACGTTCACAATCTTGAACTGCTCGGCGTGCATCGAAGGTTCGCCACGGAATGACAGTTTACCGAAGTAACGTTTTTCCATTTCGATGAGAAGTTTTTCATCTTCCGTGCGCAATCGTTCGAGCACAGTCGGATGCACTACGATGCGAAGCTGGAAGTCCGATTCATCGCGCGAACGCTTTTTCAGAATTTCGCTGAGCTTGCGTTGAATCTCCACGCTCATGGTCAGCGCGCTCTTTACTTTGCCGCGGCCTTTGCAATACGGACAATCATCATAGACGGCGGCGCGCACGCTTTCGCTGTGACGTTGGCGGGTCATTTCCATGAGGCCGAGCTGTGAGATGGGGAGGATGTGTGTTTTGGCTTTGTCGCGGCGCAGACCTTCCTTCATCCGTTGATAAACATTTTGTTGGTCGCGGCGCGATTTCATGTCAATGAAGTCGAGCACAATCAAGCCGCCCATGTTGCGCAGGCGAAGTTGGCGCGAGATTTCTTCGGCCGCTTCGAGGTTCACTCTAAGAATTGATTGTTCCTGGTCCTTGCCACCTTTGTGACGGCCGGTATTCACATCAATCGCCACCAACGCTTCGGTTTCATCAATCACGATGTAACCGCCGCTTTTCAAATGCACCTGGCGCGAGAAGGCGTTCTCGAGTTGTTTGCTGATATTGAAGCGGTCAAAAATCGGCTGGGGATCAGCGTAGAGTTTAATCTTGTTGGCGGAACGTTTCGAAATTTTCGAAATCATTTCACGCATCGCGTCAAAGGCCTTCTGGCTGTCCACGACAATGCGCTCAACGTCCTCGGTCAAAAAGTCGCGCACCGTGCGTTCAATTAGATCCGGCTCCTGGAAAACGCACGTCGCCATCGTCTGGCTCTTGATGCGTGATTGAATCTGGCGCCATTCATCCAGCAACAGGGCGAGATCGCGCACGAAATAACGTTTCTGCTGGCCTTCGCCGACGGTGCGCATAATGACACCCATGCCTTCCGGAATGGAAAGTTCGCGCAGAATTTTTTTCAGGCGCTGACGTTCCTGCTGGTTTTCAATCTTGCGCGAGATGCCGCTCTGGTCGGAGTTTGGCAGCAACACAAGATAACGTCCGGGCAACACGAGATTGGTCGTGACGCGCGGGCCTTTGGTGCCAATCGGGCCTTTCGTGACCTGCACGATGATCTCGCTGCCGGGCGGGTAAACGCGCGGAATATCTTTCTGTGTGATTTTCGGTTTATCACGGCGGCGGCCTTCGCGTTCGACGATTTCCACGCCGCTGTCGAAGTTGCTCGGCACGATGTCCCAGTAATGAAGAAACGCGTTCTTCTCAAAACCAATGTCCACGAACGCCGCTTTCAAACCATCTTCCAGATTGCGCACTTTACCTTTAAAAATGCTGCCGACCAGACGCTCTTCCGTCGTGCGTTCGATATTGAATTCTTCGAGACGCCCGTCTTCAGAAACCGCGACGCGTGTTTCCAGGGTTTCAGCGTTGATGATGACCTCTTTGTGAAGTTTCTTTTCCGGTTTGATGAGTTTCTGGACTTTTCTCACCAGCGTGGTGGCGGCCATGCGAATGCTGTCCACGATGCCTTTCGATTTTTCCACGACAGGCACCGGTTCGAACTTATCTTCATGCACTTCAGCGGGCGTGGCGAGGTTGGGTTCGCGAAACTCTTTCGCCTTGTTTTCCACCGGCGCTGTCTCGGCGGGGATGCCTTCCGGCGGCAAACCGGCGGCGATATTTTCCGACCGCTCGATTTCATGTGAGTGGCGTTTCTCGTAAACCTTTTCGGGCGCGCCGGTGCCGCCGACGGCTTCCGCGCGGGCTTCGGTCGCGTCGCGATCCGGTTTTTGCGGATTATTGCCCAGACCGCCGCTGGGCCGGAATCTCATTCCGCCACGGCGGCGCCGGGAAAAATTTCTGTCGCTCATATTAATAGGTCTTTCGATAGATGTACACGTTTTGCAGCATGCCCAAGGCGATTAACGAGGTCAGCACTGAAGATCCGCCGTAAGACAACAGCGGCAGTGGAATACCCGTTACAGGGACAATGCGAATGTTCATGCCGATATTGATGAACACATGGCTGAAGATGAGCGTGACAACACCCACAGCCATTATTTTGCCCAGGCGATCGCGCGCCTGACCGGCCATTCTGATTCCTGTGAACAGAATCACCGAATACAGCGTCAGTACCACAAGGG
>JBEEGR010000276.1:0-2837 GCA_041166985.1 Verrucomicrobiota bacterium
CAAGCACTTTGTCTGCCGTGAAAGCTTTTACTGGCGGGAAATTCTTCCTATCCGGATTAATCGCGCGGCAATCCGTGTGGATACGCAAATTGCACCGGTAAAACCGGGAGAAAATTTAATTCGGCGAGTAATTCCGATGGTGCATTTTATTCAGTTTGCACAAAGCCGTGCATTGAGTGACAGCGCTCCGAAACCGAGCGAACGTTGAATTACTTTCAGAATTCCGAACCGTCGTTTGGCTAACCCAGCACACTCAGTTCCCGGTTGGCTTTGCGAAGTTTGTTGCTCAAGTCGAAGCAGAGGTTCCGCAGAAGTTTTATTTTAATAGCCAGATGCGTCTGGTCGAGCCGGTGAAAATCTTCGAGGGTCAGCAAATCACATTCAACATCCGCATCGGCGACAATCATCGCCGACCTCGGCGCGCCATCAATCAAGGCCATCTCGCCAAACGTCATCCCGGCGGAAAACGTCGCCAAGCGGCTGTTCTCGCCCGAGGATTGCGGCAACAACACGCTCACCTGCCCGCGACGCAGCAGAAATAATTCGCCCGCCGGATCACCGGCATTGATGATCGTGTCACCCGATTTATAGATGTTTCGTTTCAATAAGCCTGTCAGTGTCGCCGACTCCGCCGCAGTGAAATCCGCCAGCACCGGAAACTCTTTTAATTCAACCGTGTCGTCGTTTGAGCGCAACGGCAGCGCAGTTTCCAACAATTGATTCTCGCACCACTCCAGCGCGCGATCGATGTGCTCGAATACCCGGAACGTCGTTTCAAACTGCTCGCGCAGTTTCGCCCGCATAAAACGACGGAGCAACGGCACATTTTTGGTCTGGATGAACAACAACGTTTTGCCTTGTGCCGTCGCATCCAACAGCAATTGATAAAACAGGCCGCACGCGCATTCGTTCAACAAGAGCACGCGTTTGAAATCGAGGATCAAATATTCGGCGTTGGGCATGGTTTCGGCGACGTCGCGAATGGCCACTTCCGTGGTTGAAAACATCAGATTGCCCTGCAATTGCCAGATATGGATGCGCTTGCCCGCCTCGCGCAACACGCGGTTCTCCTCCGTCGTCCGCACACGGCTGGAGTTAAAATCCGCGCCGGTGAATCTGTGCCGGACAATCAGACGCCCATCCCCGGGGCGATTCAGCAGATGCAAATCGAGCGAACGCGACAACTCCTCACAAACGCGGACGCCCCGCACGCTGTTGCCATGCGTATCGAGCGGCGGCGAAAAAACGCCAATGCCGAGTTGCCCCGGCAGCACGGCGATCACTCCGCCCGCCACGCCGCTCTTGGCCGGCATGCCGACCTTGTAAATCCATTCGCCCGCGTAATCATACATGCCGCACGTTTCCATCACGCTCAACACGCTTTCCACGTACTCACCGCGAATCGCCTGTTTTCCCGTCACCGGATTAATGCCGCGATTCGCCAGCGTCGCGGCCATGATTCCCAGGTCGCGACACGTGACTGAGATGGAACATTGCTGAAAATATAATTCGGCCACCGGCATGGGGTCGGTCGTGAGAATATCAAAATTCCTCAGCATGTGGCCGATGGCGCGATTGCGATGGCCGGTGTCGCTCTCCGAACGATAAACGGACTGATCGAGGCTCAATTCCCTTCCCGCGTACAAACCGAACGTATCAAGAATCCGCTTGAGCCGGGTCTGTGGTGAACGGCCCGTAATCATTCCCGCCGTCGCGATGGCGCCCGCGTTGATCATCGGATTGCGCGGACGGCCCGTGTTCGGTTCCAGGCTGATGGAGTTGAAGACATCGCCGGTCGGTTCGACGCCAACTTTTTTTAGTACTTCAGTGCGGGAATTGTCTTCCAGCGCCAGGCCGTACACGAACGGTTTGGAAATGGATTGAATGGTGAAGGACTGATTTGAGTCGCCGACTTCATAAACCGAGCCGTTCGCCGTGACGAGACAAATGCCAAACCAGTCCGGGTTCGCCTTGGCCAGTTCGGGAATGTACGTGGCCACGTTGCCTTCCTTGAAGCCGGCGCACTCGCGATGCACTTGTTCGAGCATTCTCAAAACCGGCGAAGGTGGTGAAGAGTGGAATGGGTTCATAGGTTCTGGTCATTGAATTAACTTTGAAAAAGCCGCGAGTACAACCGGTCCTGCGCCCCTTGCCAGAGTTCGAGCAGTGGCGCGGTTTGCGCGATTTCCTCGAGCGTCAACGACCCGCACTTTTTCAAAATCTCTTCCGCGCGGCAGGCGAAACGATATTGCAACCGTTGCGCTTCCATCGGGCCAACGATATTCAACCGCACCGCTGCCGCCAGCATCGCACGCAGATGATTGAAGAAAAACAAACGCATGGCTGTGTCGCGCGGCACCTCGAGTCGCCGCAGGCACGCGCCGAAGCATGGCGCGAAATGCGATGGTTGGAGTCCACGCTTTAGCGTGGACTCCGAACACGCTAAAGCGTGGACTCCAACAAAGATTCTTTCCACCGCCGTCAGAAAAGCTTTTCCCTGCGCGCGACTGGCGCGATTCGCAACATGATTCGTCGTGAAGGCGTCGCAAAGCTGATCGAAGTCATCGAGCCGTTCGGGTTCAGTGTACGCCGCCGTCACAAACGGAAGCGCGGCGCGTCCCAGTTGATTCAAACTCGCTTCAACAAACGAAGTCAGTTCATCGCGATTCCGAACTTCGCCATGCTGCCACGCGGCTTCAAGGCCGACCGAATGCGCGAATCCGCCGGTGGGAAATGCGGAATCAATGATTTGCCAAAGAATGAAATCGGAAATAGCTGGTTCCGATTTACTGGATATACCCGCCCTCACCCCCAGGAGAGGGAGAAACTTATTGGTG
>JBEEGR010000277.1:0-4577 GCA_041166985.1 Verrucomicrobiota bacterium
TTCGTGCAAACCGCCATCCACAGTGATGATTTGGCCGGTCGTTTTGCTCAAGCGTTGCGTGACCAGAAGGAAGTAAGCTTCCGCCTGATCGGCTGGAGTGATCGGCGACTTGGTCAACGTGCGATCCGCATAAAATTGCGCGAGTTTTTTTACAAGCGATTCCGTTGCTTCATCGTCGGTATAAGGGATGTTGTATTTCGCGAGCGAGCCGATGACGCGTTCGCGCGGGAACATCGCCGAACCTTGCACGACGGTCGCGGGCGCGACGCCGTTGACCCGGACGAGCGGTGACAATTCGATGGCCAGTTCGCGAACCAAATGATTCGCCGCCGCTTTTGAAGTGTCGTAAGCAAGTGAACCTTTTTTGGCGACGGCGGCATTCGCGGAAGTCGTGAGAACGAGCTGACCTCTCAAGCCTTGTTCCTTCCATGTTTTCAACGCTTCGTCGGCGACCAGATAACTGCCGGTGACGTTGATGCCAAAAGTCAGCGCCCATTTGTCGTCGGGGATGTGGCCGGTCGTATCCGGCGAAACAAAAATTCCGGCGGTCACGCAAATCGAATCAAAGCCCCCGAAAGCGAGCGCGACTTGATCCAGCATTTTGCGGATGCTCGCGCGGTCGGTGATGTTCGCGGCAAGACCGATGGCCGGGCCGCAATTTGAAACTCCCGTGCCCGCGACGCCGATGCCCAAGCCGTATTTGTCCGTGATTTCCTTCGCCGTCGCGTTGGCGGCGTCCGCGTTCAAATCCACGCAGACGATGTGCGCGCCTTCTTTCACCAGGCGATGCGCCGTTTCCTTGCCGATGCCGCTGCCGGCGCCGATGACCACGATGATTTGACGCGCGAGTTCCTTTTCCGCCGGCATTCGTTTCAACTTCGCTTCTTCAAGCAGCCAGTATTCGATGTCGAAGGCCTCCTGCTGCGGGAGCGCGATGTATTTATCAATCGCCTCCGCGCCGCGCATGACTTCGACGGCGCAGTTGTAAAATTCCGCCGTGACGCGCGACTCGGATTTGTCCTTGCCCCACGCGACCATGCCGAGGCCGGGAATCAGCACCACGGTCGGATTCGGATCGCGCATCGCGGGCGAGTTGGCGTGCTTGCACTTGTCGTAATACGTCGCGTAATCCTTGCGATATTGCACGAGACCGTCGGCCAGTTTCTTCTTCAATGCCGCCGTGTCTTCGGTCTGCGGATTCCATGCGACGTAAAGCGGTTTGATCTTTGTGCGTAGGAAATGGTCGGGGCAACTTGTGCCGAGTTCGGCGAGACGCGGCGCGTCGTGGGAATTCACGAAACGCAAAATCTTTTCGTCATCCTGCACTGTCGCGATGAAACGTTTCTGCTGCGAAACCTGTCCACGCAACCACGGCAAAATAGCCGCGAACGCTTCGTAGCGCTTTTCCGGCGCAAGCGTTTGATACTTTACGCCGCCGAACGCCTTCGCATCGCCGCCCTTGGCCTGATATTTCGCTTCGATAAACTGCGATGCCTTCTCGATAAACTCCAGCGTGCGGAGATAACATTCCTTGTCGTCGTTCGCCCAGGAGATGAAACCGTGCTGCCCCATCATGATCGCTGTGGCTTTGGGATTCTTCCGCACAATTTCCTGCATCGCGAGGCCGAGCTCAAAACCCGGACGCATCCACTTAACATAATCCATTTCACCGCCAAAAATTTCCTGCGTGAGCTTTTCGCAATTCGCCGAGGCCGCAATCGCGATGACCGCGTTCGGATGCATGTGATCCACGAACTTCGCGGGGATGAAACTGTGCAACGGCGTGTCAATGGATGTTGCCCGCGGATTGAGATTGAATGTCGTGTGACTAAAAGCTGCGACCATGTCGTCTTCGGCTTGTGATTTATAGCCTTTATCGCTGCGCGACAAATAGGATTTTTGCAGGCCGATCAATTTGGACTGGTAGAGCGAGGAGAAATTTTCACGCAGGCTGGTGCGCAGATCGCCGCCGGAACCTTTGACCCACAGCACTTCGACGCTTTCGCCGGTGAGCGGGTCTTTCTCAATAATCTTGGATGAGGTATTGCCGCCGCCGGTGTTGGTGATGCGCTGGTCGCTGCCGAGTTTGTTCGAGCGATAGACAAGCCGGTCAACGCCGGAAAGTTTTGCCGCTTCAGCGTCATTCCAAAGATTATTAACGTGCTTAAAATGCTTCATGTTGTTAATTTCTGCCTTTCTGTGGCAATTTCTGTCAATAAAAGCTTGATTTGTAATTTCAATCAAGTAAAAAAAGAATATCGGTCACACTTAATTACCAATGCTTGCTATTGAAAGACAAAATCGGATTTTAGCCATGCTTTCACCTTCGGGAGCTGTAACGACGATTAAGGTGGCAAAAACACTGGGAATATCCAGGGAAACTGTCCGTCGTGATTTTGAAAAGCTGGAAGCGGATGGTCATTTATCACGAAAACATGGGGGTGCAGTACTTATTAGCGATACCAGCCGCGATCTTTCATTGGATCGTCGCCAAGTTACCAACGTCGCTGAAAAGGAAACTATCGCGAGGTTAACACTGGATCAAATCCAATCTGGAGACACAATATTTCTGGATGCAAGTTCAACGGTATTCCATCTCGCGTGCCTGTTGCCAAATCTTGAGATAACGATCTTAACTACAGGACTCAAAGTGGCCGGTGAGGTTGCGCGAAGGCCTTCAATAAAATTGATTCTCATTGGCGGAACAGTCAGCCATCGCTCCCTTTCCTGTGAAGGCTCCTTAACCAATCACACGTTGGAACAACACTACGTTCAAAAAGCATTTTTATCTTGTCGGGGATTTCATCCAGAACAGGGCTTCGGCGAGTCCAACGTTGAACAAGCGGCCTTAAAACGAAAAATTATGAGCGTGGCCGGCGAAACTATTTTATTGGTTGATCACAGTAAATTTGGAGTGAAATCGCCATACCTGTTCGCACGCGCTGGAGAAATTAATACGCTAATCACCGATTGTCAGCCAGCGATTGGTTTGCAGCAGTTGCTGCAAAAGAACAATCAAAAACTGATCGTGCCGAAGGAGAAGTAACAATATTTGAACCAAAAAAAATCCATGCTTGTGGAATGATGCTTATAAACAATTTCTAAAAATCATCTCTTAAAATTACTTATGAAACCGACAGAAACTTTAAAACGCTTAATAAACCTCTCTCACGAACTTGGCCGAGAAGACCGGCATTTTGCCATCCTTGGTGAAGGAAATGTTAGCGCCGATTTGGACGATGGGACATTTTATATCAAAGCTTCCGGAAATCATTTAGGCACGATTGATAACAGCGGATTCACCCGGGTGAATATGATCCCCATTCTTGAAGCCCTGGACGGTCCCGCAAAAACGGATACCGAAGTTAAAGAAATTCTGGAAGCATGCAGGGTGGACAAAAAATCCAAATTGCCATCGGTGGAAACATTCCTGCATGCCATCTGCCTAAAAGAAGGTGGCGCAAAATGGATCGGGCATACGCACACAGCTTCTGTTTTGAAAATCTTGAGTAGCAAACTTGGAGCAAAACCATTTCACCGGCATATTTTCCCTGATGCGATCGTGGTCTGCGGACGTTATTTGGCGGAGGTGCCTTATATAGACCCCGGAATTCGGCTGGCAGTGGAGTTACGCAAGTCACTCCATAGTTTTATGGCCAAGCATAAAACAGCGCCGAAAGTAATCTTAATGGTCAATCATGGCCCGGTCATCTTAGGTCAAACCGAGAGGGATGTGTTGAATACAATGCTCATGCTCGACAAATGGGCGACGATCCTGGCGGCGACTTATGCTGTTGGTGGGCCGCAATTCTTGGATGAAAAACTTTCCAATCGGATCGAAAATCGTCCAGATGAACATTATCGCCGACGGATAATCAGCAAAATATAAATTTTTTAGGTTCAAGCCTAGTTAAGTCGATTAGGAAGTGTATGAGCCAATGACGGCAGAAAGATTCTTGGCCGCGACTCTTCAACTTCGGAGAAGGCCGTCAGCACGCTTTGGCGATATGCGGCCTTGATCACCAGATGGCAATAAGGGCTCAGCCGCCCCTTCCACCAATGACTTTCAGTCAGCATTGTTCTTATTTTCGTTCGCCGAGCTTTAACTTTACGAGCTTCTGGTCGGTAGCAGCCTCATCAATCAACGCGGCCAATGCTCTTTCGTATTCAATCCGTTCGTCTTCAAAAAACCACCAGATCAGCGGCAGCAGAACAAGACTCATCCAAAGCCATGGAATTTTTTCAGCGAAGGCGGGGATGACGAATAGCATGAGCGCAATCGCCGTTCCGCAAATCACTTTGGCCGGCAACGACCAGAAGCCCTGGATGCGGCAGCGGAAGTTTTTTTTGCCTTGTTCCAACTCTTCGCTGACGGTGGTCAGTCTTATGCGGCTCCAGATGTCCGTGGGGATTTCAAGATCGTTGCGCGTCCAACCGGAGTCGGTTTTGTAACCCCAGCCCGCGCGGTCGAGCTTCGATAAAATCGCTTGCAGTAAAGTGTAGCGGTCCAATTCCCCGTTCGACCAATAGACGGTGACTTCCGGGATTTCCGAATGCGGATGCGAAGCTGGAGCGAT
>JBEEGR010000278.1:0-9779 GCA_041166985.1 Verrucomicrobiota bacterium
ATCCATGGCAGGGTTTTTGAATCAGGATCAAACGGGCAAGTTGCGATTGGTGACGGAAATAAAAAAGGACCTTACCGATTTGCGTTTTGCATTGCCGGATGAGCAGCCGGTCAACATTCCTGAACTCAGCCAGACGCTTTTCGGAACGTACGGCTACATCGGTTTGGCGCTGACCGAAATCGGCACCAACGAACCCGCTTTAAGCAGCCAGTTCATCGCCTTGCGCAGCGCGATTGACGCGTTCCGCAAAGATATATTGCAAGGCAATCCCGCGCAACGGACCGCAAAGGCGGAAAAGCTGGCGCAGTTTCAGATGGCTTTGTTCAACGATCTGCGCGAGACGTTTGAGGCGTTGAAAAACCAGGACGACAGCGCGCCGTTGCGGGCGGAGGATTTGCCACCGGCGTTGCGCAACATGTTTGTGGGCGTGAATGGAAAGTATTTGTTGCAGGTTTTTCCTAAAAAAGATGTCTGGCAGCGGGAAAATCAACAGGAGTTCATCGGCGATTTGCGCACGATTGATCCGAACATTACTGGAATGCCGGTTCAACTTTATCACTACACGGAACTGCTCAAGACGAGTTACGAAAAGGCCGCGGAATATTCGTTGATCGCCATCGTAGTGCTGGTGCTCATCCATTTCCGAACGCTCTTTTCGGTAATCTTTGCGCTATTGCCGGTGGCGATTGGTTCGTTATGGCTCGGCGGATTGATGGGCTGGCTTCACATTCCGTTGAACCCCGCGAATATCATGACCCTGCCGCTGGTCATTGGCATCGGCGTAACCAATGGTATCCATATTTTGAATCGGTTCGCCGAAGAACAACATGCGAGCATTCTCGCACGCAGCACTGGCAAAGCGGTTTTGGTTTCCGGTCTGACCGCGCTGGCAGGCTTCGGCAGTTTAATCCTCGCCAAGCATCAGGGCATTGCCAGCCTCGGTTACGTCATGGCCATGGGCATTGCGACCTGCATGATTGCCGGTCTAACTTTTTTGCCCGCATTGTTGAATTTAATGCTCCGTTGGTGGCCGCCGACGAAAAAACCCGGTGGCGGCAATGAACTTCCAACGTTGCCCGAGAAGGAAATTCCGGGTTCAACGACCATTCCTTGACGTGAGTTATTGCTTCCATTCACAATCCAGCGCGAGCAGTAAAGTTGCGTCATTCATGTTGAAACTTAAGCGACATCTGATTTTATTTTTCGCGGGATTGGCGCTGTTAACCAATGTCCGCGCGGCGAATTGGCTCAACGCGGGGCTGCTGTATGACGATTTCCCCCTGACGCTCGACGCTGGCCATCGCACCGAAGCGCTGGGGCCGCTGTTTTACTGGGAGCAAAAAGATTCACAACGGACCTGGGCGATTCCGCCGCTGTTTTCTCATGTTTATGACTCGGTCATTGATTCAACGGAATGGGACCTGGGCTATCCGGTCATCACGTATGATCGATACGGTTCCGAATACCGCTGGCATATCTTCCAGGTTTTCAGTTTCGCTGGTGGACAAAATCAGGAGGAGCAGAAAGCCCGGCGATTCACGCTGTTTCCACTTTATTTTCAACAACGCTCGGATGATCCGGAGTTGAATTACACGGCGCTTTTACCTTTCTATGGCCATATCAAGAATCGTCTGCTGCGCGACGAAATCTTTTTCGTAATGTTCCCGGTTTACGGCCGGTCTCGGAAAAAAGACGTGGTCACTGACAACTACCTTTACCCGGTCTTCCACCTGCGCCACGGCAACGGACTCAACGGCTGGCAGGTCTGGCCGCTGGTCGGGCACGAACACAAAGAGGTCACCACCAAAACCAATCTCTTCGGCGACACCGATATCGTCGCCGGCCACGACACCTGGTTTGCGCCGTGGCCAATTTTCTTTAACTCGTGGTCTGGAACCGGCACGGAAAATCCGCAACACCTGCAGGCGTTGATTCCGTTTTACATCCTGCAGCGCTCGCCGAACCGCGACTCGACGACCATTGGCCCGCCGCCTTTCTTTTCGCTCTTGACGCTTCCGAAATCGAAATCGAGCAAAAACAGCTCCGGCTCGAAATTCTCAATTCCCCTTATCAACCCGTTCAACGTCACCCACACCGTGGATCGCGAGAAAAAATATCGTGAGTGGGACGCGCCCTGGCCGCTCATTGTTTTTGCGAACGGCGAAGGCAAAACCACCACCCGGGTCTGGCCGTTCTTCAGTCAGGCACACAATGCCATACTACAATCGGACTTTTACGCCTGGCCGATTTATAAATACAACCGCGTCCACTCCGACCCCCTCGACCGCCGCCGTACGCGTATTTTGGAATTTCTCTACTCCGACATAAAGCAGCGGAACACCGAAACGGGACTGGCGCAACACCGGGTCGATTTCTGGCCGTTGTTCACCTTCAAGCGGGATTACAACGGCAGCACGCGACTACAGGTGTTCGCACCCATCGAGCCGATTTTGCCGAACAACAAAAGCATCGAGCGGGACTATTCGCCGGTCTGGTCGGTCTGGCGCTCCGAAAAGAACACGAAGACGGGCGCGTCCAGCCAGTCGCTGTTGTGGAATTTGTACCGGCGGGAATGCACGAGTCGCGTTGTGACGCCGCCGCCCGCCTCTCCGCCGCCTGCCGCTCCCCGCCCCAACGGTGCGGGAATGATGGGTTCGCTTCTGGAACAATTCACCTCCGCATCCCAACCCGCTCCTTTGACCGCGGAGCGGGCGACCGTGGACAACAGTACGAAAGGGGATTTCACCGTGGTGCCCGTGTCGAAAAAATGCTCGCTCCTGTTCGGGCTTTTCCAGTATCAATCCGGCTCAGATGGTAAACGGCTGCGCTTGTTCTATATTCCCGTGGTGAAGACCAAACCGGCTGCGAAATAACTATGTTTGAGAACATCGGAGAAATGATGGTTTTGTTTTGGCGCACGCTGCTCGCATTGCCGCTCGCGTGGCGTCAGCGGCATAAAGTGTTCGACCAGTTTTTTGAAATTGGCAACGCCAGCCTGTTGATGGTTTGCATCCTGTCTTTTTTCATCGGCGGCGTCATCGCGCTCCAAACCGGGCCAGTGCTGGTCGAACGCGGGCTGGCCAGCGCCGTTGGTGGACTGGTCGGCATCTCGACCTGCAAAGAACTCGCGCCGGTCATGATGTCCATTCTGATTGCGGGCCGCATCGGTTCAGCGATGGCGGCGGAGATCGGCTCGATGCGTGTCTATCAGGAAATTGACGCGCTCCGCACGATGAACATTAACCCGATCAATTATCTCGTTCTGCCGCGGATACTCGCCATCGCGGTGGCGCTGCCGCTGCTGGTGGTTTTTGCGATTCTCGTCGGCTGGCTGGGCGGTGCCATGGTTTCCGCCGCCAACAACCGCATTGATATTTCCTTTCAGGCATTTTTCTCGACCTTGCGCGATGTCGTGGAAATCAAAGACGTGGCGAACGGCGTGTTTAAAAGCTTTGTCTTCGCGCTCGTGATTGGGGTCGTCTCCTGTCACCAAGGTCTCGTCACCATCGGCGGCCCGCGCGGTATTGGCCGTTCCGTGACCAAAGCGGTGGTCAACTCCATCGTGCTCATCGTGATCCTCGATTACATTCTCACCCGCATCCTGCTGAGATAATGAGCGCGCCTGAATCCAATCATAAAGCCGTCACCGTGGAAGTCCGCGGCTTGCGAAAAAGTTTTGGCGCGCAGGAAGTGCTCAAGGGGCTGGATTTCAAAGTGCAGCCCGGCGAAGTGTTCGTCATCATGGGGCCGAGCGGCAGCGGCAAAAGTGTTTTGCTCAAACACATCATCGGACTCGAAGAACCGGACGCGGGCGAAATCCTGATCAACGGCAAATCCATTCAATCGCCCGAAGTCATGGATGCTTACCGCATGGCGATGGTTTTCCAATCGGGCGCGTTGCTCAATTCGCTCACGGTGGGTGAAAATGTCGGACTTTATCTTGCGGAACACCGGCTTAATTCCCCCGAGGAGATTTCCCGCATCGTCCTGGAAAAACTCGAAGTCGTCGGCCTGAAAGGCACCGAAAACAAAATGCCGAGCGAGCTTTCCGGCGGCATGAAGAAACGCGTGGCCATCGCCCGCGCGCTCGTAATCGAGCCGCAATTGATTCTTTACGACGAACCGACCAGCGAGCTTGATCCGCTCTCCGCGGTCGTCATTGGCGAAGAAATTCTCAAACTCAAAAAACGCGTGGACGTGACTTCGCTCGTGGTGTCCCATGACCGCGACCTGGCGTTTGGCGTGGCGGACCGCATCGCGGTGATTAACGACGGCCTTATTCTCGCCATTGGCACGCCCGACGAAGTGAAGCGGATGGACGATCCGGTGATTCGAAACTTTTTACATGCAGATTTTAAACGACCGAACGAAAGTTAACCTATGAAAAATTCTCTGGAAACCCGGCTGGGCATTTTCGTGGCGCTCGCCGTCATTGCGACCGTGCTCATCATTGAAATGGTTGGCGGCGTCGAACGCTTCACGCGCGGCAAGCATCTCTCCGCCCGTTTCGATAACGTGCAGGAACTCAAAGTGGGCGACCGCGTGAAAATGGCCGGCGTCGAGGTCGGCCGCGTGGAGAAAATTCAGCTTGAAGACGGCAAAGTTAAAGTGACGTTGAAAATCCGCAAGGACACCGGCATTAAGGTCAACAGCGTCGCCACCGTAAAATTCACTGGATTGATGGGGCAAAACTTCGTGGCGGTTGATTTCGGCACGCCCGACGCGCAAATCGCCGATGAAGGAGCGGTGCTCAACACCGCCGAGCAACCGGACCTCAGTTCCATCATGACGAAGCTGGACAACGTCGCCACCGGGGTTGAAAACATCACCAAAACGTTTTCGGGTGACCAGATCAACAATCTGCTTGGGCCATTCACTGATTTCCTGAAAGCCAATCAGGAACCGCTCACGGCCAGCATTGCGAACATACGGAACATTTCCAGCCAGATTTCACGCGGCGAAGGCACGGTCGGCAGGTTGATCATGGAAGACACGCTTTACAATTCCGCGTTGACCACCGTCAGCAATCTTCAGTTTGCCACCGACGATATCAAGCTGACGCTCGCCGACGCGCGCAAAGTGGTTGAACAGGTCAATTCCGGCCAGGGCACGCTGGGCAAACTGGTTAAAGACGAAAAACTTTACAACGAAACCACCGACTTCATGACCAACATGAAAGAGATTTCGCAGAAAATAAACCAAGGGCAAGGCTCGGTCGGCAAGCTGATCAACGACCAGGAATTTTATAAGAACGCCAAGCTCACGTTGCAGAAACTGGACAAGGCCACCGAAGGTCTCGAAGACCAAGGCCCGTTGAGCGTGCTCGGCATCGCGGTGAACAGCTTGTTCTAAACGCGGAAGTTTGGATTGAAACCGCTTGTTCACGCGGTGCGCTTTAATTAGCAACATGGACGAACCCATCATTGATCTCCAGAGCGACCATTATTTCATGGGGGAAGCTTTGCGCCAGGCAACGAAGGCTTACGAGGCGGAAGAAGTCCCCGTCGGCGCGGTGATCGTGCGCAATGGCCGCATCATCGCGCGCGCATCCAATCAGGTGGAGTTGCTCAAAGACGCCACGGCTCACGCGGAAATGCTGGCGGTCACTCAAGCCGAAGAAGCGGTTGGCGACTGGCGGTTGAACGACTGCACGCTCTATGTGACGAAGGAGCCGTGTCCGATGTGCGCCGGCGCAATTGTGCATGTGCGACTGGCGCGAGTGGTTTTCGGCGCAAGCGATCCGAAGGCGGGCGCGGCGGGCAGTGCGCTGAATTTATTGCAGTTCCCGACGCTGAATCATCGCTGTCAGATCACGAGCGGGGTTCGGGAGGAAGAGTGCCGCGCATTGTTGCAGACTTTTTTTGCGGAACAACGCGCGCAGAAATCCGCGAAGGAAGTTTTGTCGGATAATCCGGCGCAAACGCCGGAAAACAATTAGCCGCGCTGGTATTTGCGCGGCGTTAATCAGAAGAGCACTTTTTGTCCCAGCAAACTTCCCTGGACCTGAAGCAAATCACCGACCGAAGAAATAACAACTTTGGTTTGGGAACCGACGCTGCTGTTCTCCGCTGTGCCTTTAAGAGCGAGTTTGGCCAGTCCAGTTTGCGGTGAATATTTTCCCTTGAGATCAAGTATAAGTTGGCGGCCGTTAGACAGCGAGACGGTTCCCGTGCCGGCCAGCGTAGCTCCGATATTCAATGTCAAATCCCAGCTTCCGTCCATGTTATCAGGAATGGCCGTTGAGAAATCTGCCTTTCCGCTCAAACTACCCAAACCTTTGATGTTTGCCTGAACTACGGCGGGGCGACCTCCGCTGACAATCTGGCCTTCAGAAATAAAGGCATCAGCAAGCACCACGATAAGACTGTAAGACGAAGAAGTGGTTCGCCCGCCGAAGAAACCATCGCCGGTGATCCGGATCACGAGAGACACGCGCGACCCACTCGTCACTTTGCCGGTCACTCGATAAAAACCCGCAACGAAGTCACTCCCGATAGCGACGGCGATGGCACCACCTGTACCGCTGAGTGTTCCCTTGGCATTTTGCGCCATGGAAAAACCGAATGAAACATCGGTCTCGGTGCCGTTTTTATCAAAAACCGGCAGCGTAACGTTGTAATCCCCGGTTAAATCCCAGACCGGAAGTGAATCGCCGGCGAACGAATAGTCATAAAAACCTTGTGGGGCCTGGGCGCGGCTGACCTGCAACGCGAGAAAAAGAACGGGCACCAATAACCAGCGAACATTCAATCGGATCGTCATAAACTAATTTTTTTCAGCTTGTAGATTCTTGACGAGCATGTCGGCGGCGTATCCATTCGTCAAGCAAGGAACCATCCCCGAAACAGACTGCCACCTCTGAATTTTATTAGCCAAAAACGTTTGTTGAGATGAGTAACTTGAAATTTTGCGGATCGAGGCCACTTTGAATCGCTTGCCGCCGAATGGTCGGTGGCGGCATCTTTAAAATTAAAATCAACTTATGCCTATCTCTGCACCTGACCTGACCAAACAACCTCCCCGCAGTCCGCGCGTCCGCCTTGGTGGCTACGCACTGTTGCCGCGCATGCTCGATAAAGGCCGCGCGACTCTTAACGGGAAGAACGGCGAATATCATTACAATTGCCCACTCGACCAACGATTCGCGCAGTTTGTAGGAATTGATGCGGAAGCATTGCAAAAGGAACTTGCCGCAGGCAAAGGTGATGGCGAAATCTTGGAATGGATTGAAGCGAACTCAAAACACAAACGCACTGATGTGGAAATCGCCGCGTGGTCTTGCCTTCAGGAACACCGCGTCCCGACCGATACTGAATCCCGCACTTACTTCAACGACCTCCATTCCAAAGTGGGTCCAAAACGCGAAGACATCGCCACCTGGGCGGATTTGTTGGATTTGGATGACTACGTAAGCTTCGGCGGCAAAGCTTAGTCGAGTGCCGAGCATCGACTCGGTTTTCCAATGGGTCGCGCCGAGCGGGCTTGGCGTTTTTTCAAGCCTGCGCTTGCGGCTCAGTCTCGGTGGCCGTCGAAGTTTCGCTCGATGCATTTTTGAAAGACTCGATGCTTTCGATGCGTAGCTTTTGATGCACGCCATGCACATCCACGTCCACCTCGTCGCCTGCTTTCTGATTCAGCAATGACTGCGCTACCGGCGAAAGATAGCTGATGACGCCCTTGTCAGGATCCGAATCCCACGCGCCAAGCACAGTGAAGGATTCGCTTTTATTCGTCGCAATATCGGTCGCATGAACGATTGTTCCAATGCTCACGACGTCGGTTCGCGCATTCAGAAAATCCGTGCCGCGCGCGCGATCCAATTGTATTTCGAGTTCATGTTTGCGGCGCTCCAGGACCTTTTGCATTTCCTTGGCGGCCTTATATTCATGGTTCTCGCGCAAATCTCCATAGCTGCGGGCGAGAGCGATTTCCTGGCGATTGGCCGGCATTTTCTTATGAACCAAATCTTCGTATTCGAGTTTGCGGCGCTCCAAACTCTCCCAGGAAACAATCAATGAGGCTTCCTGCTTCGTTTGTTCGCCGCTGATCAGCGACTGCACCGCCGGATGGCTTTTCACAATCCGCGCCAGCAACGACCGCTTGTCCATGTCGTCAAATACCGGCGAAAGCTGCAAGGCGCGGGTCAAATCTTTGATGACGTCAAGTTCTGCGGCGGCAGTCAATTCTGGCAACAAATCCTGATCCGAAACAATAAACTCGCGCAACCGGCTCGAACGTTTTTCATTGAACTGATCCCGTTCCATCGAAGTAAGCATCGCGCGGAAAACTTCCGGCCCGAGAATATCGGCAAACGCGTCGCTGCTGCGTTCTTTGGCGAGCCACAAGAGCAATTCGCTGCTGGCCGTGTGCTGGCTGATTAGCCGCGCGAGTGTTTCTTTCAACTCGGCGGTCTTGCCTTCCAGCATCAGCAGGTTCGCGAATTCCCGCGCGAGCTTGGCGGAAACGGAATTCAGCGCCATCCGCAGCAGCTCATGCCAGCGGTCGGGATTCGCTTCTTTAAACGATTCCACCGCCCGTTTGTGCTTGATGGCCGGCAACTCTTCCACGAGCGGGCCGATTTTTGATTCCTGCGCCCAGATGACTTTGGCGGTCACTTCGTTTTCGTTGGCGGTGGCGCCGCTGATAGCGCGAATGTCATCGCGCAGAAAAATTCCTTCCAAGGCCACCGCAGGTTGGTTGCGCTGATAACTCACAATTTCCGCGTTCAACATCGCGATGACCTCTTTGGCCGCGCTTTGTTTGTCGCCCAGGTCATCGGCGCTTTTCAAAATTTCAGTCGCCACCGTGATATGCGCCTTCAACCCTTTGGCCGCGCGAAAATCAGTGAGCAGACGGTCCTGCAGCGAAATTTCCTCCGCCTGATAGACGACCGGTTCGGTTTTTTTCAACGGCACCTGGAAGTGACCGTCTTTTTTTAATTCGCGTTTCGCCGCTTCCCACCATTTTTTCCAGTCGTCGCGAATGACGTCCGGCACGAGCGCCTGTTGAATCTGGTCCACCGTCGCCTTGCCGCCATTGCTGTTGAGGACAACTTTGACCAACTCCAGATGATTCTGCGCCGCCATCTGCCGCAACGATTCGAGGTCCGCCGCTTTGCGCGCGAGAATGTGATCCTTGGAAATCGGTTTGAGTGAATCTGCCGCAAAACCCAGGTCCATCGTGTGGCCGGCCTTGCCTGGAAAATCAATCGTGAACCGCGCGAAAACGGTATCCACCGTTTTGATGCGCCCGAAGCCCCAACTTTTGTGCATGCAGAAGCCGCTGGTCGTCAGTTGAACCAGTGGTTCAACATGTCGCCCTTCGATCTTGCCCGCCGTCGCTAGTTTCTCAAATTCCTCTCGCATAGTTTACCTTAACGCTCGCGTCCCTGATGGGAGCTGTCATTATTAAATGGCTTGAACGACCAAAAACCAAGAGAAATTGCGGCGCAAATTCTGCAACGCCGGGCGGCAGGCGTTGACTTCGTGGAAAACATTTTGGAAAAGACGCTCGCTGACACGCGGCTTTCCTCGGCGGACCGCGGCCTTTGTCAGGAACTCGTCTATGGCGTCGTTCGCTGGCAGGCGACACTTGACTGGCTAATCGCTCAAAAAACTCCCGGACGAACGCAAAAAATTGGCCTGCAAAATCTCCTGCGCCTCGGCCTTTATCAGATTTTTTGGCTCGACCGCATTCCCAATCACGCCGCCGTCCACGAAACCGTTGAGCAAGCCAAACGCAGCGGCTTTGGCCCGCAGGCCGGGTTTGTGAACGCCGTC
>JBEEGR010000279.1:0-3572 GCA_041166985.1 Verrucomicrobiota bacterium
GATACGGAATCCAGGTGCAGAACGGAAATCTTCAAGTCCATGCCAGCGAAGACAATTTTCCATTACGGAAACACAATCTCGTTCAGGCAATGCTTGCGGTGAACGATCTCTTCTATTTGGCCACGCCTCTGGTCGCCAGTCTTTTTTATGAAGATGTGGTCGCATGGCTTGAAC
This sequence comes from Verrucomicrobiota bacterium, assembly GCA_041166985.1. Lineage (GTDB taxonomy): Bacteria > Verrucomicrobiota > Verrucomicrobiia > Limisphaerales > DASXHY01 > DASXHY01. Next base: position 175 of record JBEEGR010000279.1, read on the forward strand.
TCCACGAAGTGCGATACACTGCGAATGCGAAATTCACTGGCAAAAGCGGTTACGACCATTTGTTTGATTTTGTTATTCCAAAATCTCGGCGTGAACCGGAACGAATTGTTCAGACGATCAATCGACCGAGCAAGGAAACCGCGCAGGCGATGGCCTTCGCTTGGATTGACACGAGAGAAACACGTCCTAAAGACTCAAAGGCATACGCGATATTAAACGATACCGAACAACACGTTTCGCCCTCGTCGCTGGATGCGCTACGAAACTACGACGTCACGCCGGTTCTCTGGTCGCATCGAGAAGAAGTCGTGGAAAAACTAGCCGCATAGTATCTGTTCCAATGAAAACCGCCTACAACACCATCATTCTTCGTTACGTCTATGACGTAGTGACCGGCGAGTTTGCCAACATCGGGGTCGTGCTCTACGCCCCCGACCAGCGGTTTCTGGAGGCGCGCTTCGCCACGTCCTACGAACGGCTGAACGCAATTTTTCTGAAGATTGATCATCTGCATTTCCGCGCGCTGATGCGTTACATGACAAACCGGTTTGAGGAACTCGGCGCGGAAATCCGCGATGACCTGCATGTTCCGCCGGTGAATGCATTGTCGGAAATAGTCAAAAAGGTTCTGCCGCCGGATGACAGTTCGTTGCAATGGTCGCAGCAAGGCGGCGGCATCACCGATGATCCGGCGCGGGTGTTGAACGAATCTTACAAAAGATTAGTGGAGCGGTTTATTGCAGGCGCAACGCAGGTCAGCCGCAGTGATGAGGAAATCGTCAAGCCCTTCAAGGCGAAATTGGGCCGGATGGTGGAAAAGCTTTCGGAAAAGACGATTGAAACCAAAGATTATCAATACGACTTCCAGTTCGCTTGGAAAAATGACATCTGGCATCTCTACGAGCCGGTTTCGTTTGATCTGGTTGACCCGGGCAGCATTCGCGAGAAGGCGAACAAGTGGCTGGGGCGCGGCGTGGCGTTGCACGATGCGCGGGAGAAATTCAAAATACATTTTATTCTGGGCGAACCGCGCCAGCCGGGAACAAAAGAGGCGTTTGAGAATGCGCTGCATCTGTTGCAAAAGATTCCCGGCCAGAAACAACTCGTCCGCGAAAACGAAGTGGAACATTTTGCGGAGCATGTCACGGAGGAAATTGTGAGCCACGATGCGGATGCGTTGGTCTTGCGGGACAAACCAAAACAGAAATGAGCGAATTGACGACTTCGTGAAGCACATGCGCGATGCGTTGCTGAAGGCGTCGATCATCGGCTTCACCGGCAGGCTTCAGCGCTTGGAGTGGCGATTTGTTGCGCGGCGACAGTTTGCCCCCCGTTTTTGGAATCTTGACACCTCTTCATCGCGCGTGTCTTTTGTTTCGCACGCATGACAACGAATGTGAGCGCTTTGCCGCTGAATCCGGTCCTGAAAGATTTGCCGACGTATCAACCGGGCCGGCCCATCGAAGAGGTCGCGCGCGAAGTCGGCTTGCCCGCGTCAGACATCATCAAGCTGGCTTCAAACGAAAATCCGCTCGGTCCCTCACGCGCCGCGCTCAAGGCGATGAAGCAAGTGCTGGCGAACATCCATCTTTATCCCGATGGCAATGCGTTTTATCTGAAACAAAAGCTCGCGGAGAAACTGAGCGTCCAGCCGGGCAACCTGATTCTCGGCAACGGCTCCAACGAAATCATTGAGTTCGTCGGCCATGCGTTGATGCAGCCCGGCGTGGACATCGTCGTGTCGCAATACTGTTTCGCGATTTATCCGCTGGTGGCGAAAATCTTTGGCGCAAATGTGATTACTGTTCCCGCAAAAAAATACGGCCACGATTTGTCCGCGATGCTCCAGACCATCACGCCGCAGACGCGGGTGGTGTTTGTCGCCAATCCCAACAATCCCACCGGCACCGTGGTTTCCAAAGACGAACTGATTCAGTTTGCCAACTCTGTTCCGTCGAATGTGCTGCTGGTGATCGACGAGGCGTATATCGAATTTCTGGAGGACGCGGCGGATTTCGTTTCCGCAATTCGCGACGGACAAAAACCGAATCTCCTTTTGATGCGGACGTTTTCAAAGATTTTCGGTCTCGCCGGGCTGCGTGTCGGCTACGGCATTGCGCATCCGGAATTGGTCACCGCTTTGGAAAAAGTCCGGCAACCGTTCAACCTCAATTCCATCGCGCAAGCCGGCGCGCTCGCGGCGTTGGACGATGTCGAGCACATGCGCAAGACGCGCAAGAACAACGCGCGCGGCCTGAAACTTTACGCCCGAACTTTTCGCAAGCTGGGTTTGGAGTTCGTGAAGTCCTCGGCCAACTTCATTCTCGTGCGCGTCGGCGAAGGCCAGCGCGTGTTTGAAGACCTGCAAAAGCTCGGCGTCATCGTGCGTCCGATGGGCGGTTATCAATTGCCGGAATGGATTCGCATTTCCGTCGGCACGACAAAGGAGAATGAGCGGTGTTTAGCGGCATTGCAGCAAGTTCCTGGTGTCCGCAGATGACGCAGATTCACGCAGATTTTTTTGCTCGCAGAATTCATCGGCGATAATCTGTGCAATCTGCGGATAAAAAGATTGAATCCCGCGCCAAACCGTTTACTTAATCACTACGAGAAATCATTAGGCACTAACGTGAAACTGACTGACCTGCGCGGCATCCTGCAATACATCCCGCAATTCCGGGAGAAGACGTTCATCATTGAGGTGGACGGAGCCATCGTCACCGATGAAAATTTCGGCAACATCCTGCTCGATGTCGCCGTGCTGCGCTCGCTGAACATCCGCGTCGTGCTCGTTCACGGCGCGTCCGCGCAAATCAAAACGCTCGCCGATGAGCAAAAAGTCAAAGCCTCGAATCTTGATGGCGCGGGCGTGACCGATTCTGAAACTTTGAAGCTCGCGCTGACCGCCGCCAATCGGCTCACGCACGAAATTCTCGAAGGCCTTTCCGCGAATGACCTACGCGCGGCCAGTTCCAACGCCATCATCGCGCATCCGATGGGAATTATTCAGGGCGTGGACCAGCAATTCACCGGCAAAGTCGAGCGCGTGGACACCGAGCTTCTGCAAACGTTGTTGAGCCAGGGAATCATTCCCGTTGTGCCACCGCTCGGTTTCGATGGCGATGGCAAAACGTATCGCGTCAATTCCGACAGCGTGAGTGTGGCGGTGGCGGAAGCGTTGAAGGCGACAAAACTTATTTTCATCACGACACAGGATGGGTTGAAGCACGGCGATCAGGTCATTCGCCAGATGCTCGTGGCGGAATTGCAAAAACTGCTGCAACAAAACAGCGGCGCGGGATTCGGCAATGGGATGCTTTCCAAAGCACAACATGCCGCGGCAGCGTGCGCGGCCGGCGTGCAGCGCGTTCACGTCATCAATGGCCGGGTGGACGAAG
>JBEEGR010000280.1:0-6534 GCA_041166985.1 Verrucomicrobiota bacterium
GTGGAAGTGCGATGGGACGAGAACGAAAATCACCATACAGTTAAGATTAAGCTAGAAGGGATCGTTCCGCAGGATTGCACCATCTACTTCATTCTGAAACCTGATGACGGTGTTGATGTAAAGGTAATTAACCTTCATGACACTGACGCAAACGCTCACACTACAGAATAGACCCCTAATATAGAATGGCAACCAATGTAAAAGGTGAGTCCTGATATTTGCAGGAAACAGGATTTTTGAAGAAGTTTGTTATGCCGAGGCAGTTGAGGATTGAATTTTCGGGTGTTATTTACTTCACCTTCGCTCATGGCGGAAACGTCCAAACCCGATTTGAAAATTGCCCAAGCCGGGTCGGATATTTAGGCGTGATTTGTTTACGGCGTGAGAATTGAAGGCCGGGTCATTGGTTCAGAGAAACGATTTGTCATCGGCGACACTGGATTGCCATTCATCGGAGGCACAAAACCATTTTGCACTGGCGGCACCGAGTTTGTCATCGGCGCAGGAGTTGTCACGATGGATCGCTGAGGCACTGGTTGTAGTGGAACAACAGGTGAGCCAGTCATCGGTGGCACCGATCCAGCGGGTTGCAGTGGCTGCGGCGTCAGTGGCGGTGGTGTGCCTGCCGGTTGTGCATTCAAAGATGCGGCCGTCAGCAGCATGAGGGTTAATAGAAAAGCTTTCATAAAAGTGTAGGTTGATTCTCACCTTCAACTTCAGACACCAGATGGAAACTTGCAATGGGGCCTTTGATGTCCCATTGTTTGCGGGATTATTTAATGACTTTGAAACTTTCAACGCTCGCCATCGTGCTCGGTCTCGGCCTGGCATTGCCGCAGATTTACGGCCTCATGAATCCGCAAAAGTTTGCTGCGTCCGTGCGTAAATTTCCGCGCCACGTTCCCATCGGCATCGCGCTGATGCTGCTGGGTACGGCTTGGTTTCTGTGGAACCTGAGCCAGGAATCCATTTCCGATTTCGCCACTTACAAAAATGTTTTGTTCATGGGCTTTGCTGCCGTCGGAATCGGCACGTGTATCTTCGTGCATGACTTCATCGCCGTGCGCGGATTAGCCGTCATATTTCTGTTGCTGGCAAAACTGATGGTGGACACAGGCCGACCGATGTTGCCTACGACCCATTGGACGCTCGTCATTCAAACCTGGGCATACGTGCTCATTGTCGCGGGAATCTGGCTTACGGTTTCGCCGTGGCGACTGCGCGATCTTTTGAACTGGGCGACGGCGAATGAAAAGCGTGTCCGTGTCGGCTCGGTGATTCGTCTGGCATTCGGATTGTTTGTCGCGGCGCTTGGCTTGACGAAGTTTTGATTTCATCGAATTTGATTCGTGAATTCTGCTCGCGGAAAAATTCTCGTCATACGCGGCGGTGCCATAGGCGATTTCATCCTCACACTCCCCGCGATTACCGCGCTGCGCCAACAATTTCCCGAGGCGCATCTCGAAGTGCTCGGGTATCCGCACATTGTGCAACTGGCGCTGGCTGGCGGCATAGTGGATCGCGTGCAATCCATCGAAGCCCGGGCGCTCGCCGGATTTTTCGCGCGCCATGGAGAGTTGGAACCGGAACTGGCGGATTACTTTTCCGGGTTCGATTTGATTGTTTCCTACCTGTTTGATCCGGACGAGATTTTCAAAACCAACGTTGCCCGTTGTTCCCGCGCGCAATTCATCGTCGGCCCGCATCGTCCAGGCGAAACAGAAAAACTTCACGCCACGAAAGTTTATTTGAAACCGCTGGAACGATTGGCGGTTTTCGAGGCCGACCCCGTTCCGCGACTGACCATCCACTCTCAGCTTTCCACTCTCAACCAGCTCGCCCTTCATCCCGGCAGCGGGAGCGAAAAGAAAAATTGGCCGGAGGCAAGATGGGCGGAGTTGCTTCAACGTCTGATTGATGAAACAGATTTTAATCTGCTCCTCGTCGGCGGCGAAGCGGAAGGAGAACGTTTGCAACATTTGTGCGGCGCGCTGCCGCCCTCAAGGATTCAGATGGCGCAAAGCGTTCCGCTGGCCGAGCTTGCCCGCCTGTTGCAGCGTTGCGTGGCGTTCATCGGCCACGACTCGGGAATTTCTCATCTCGCCGCGGCATTGGGACTGCCCGGCATCATTCTGTGGGGTGATACCGTCGAAGAAATCTGGCGACCACCGCATGGGCACGTCCGCATTTTAAAAAGCGATGGAGGATTGAGAACCATCAGCGTCGAACAAGTATTCCAGCGTTTGACAGAAATTCTGGAGGCGCGTTGAATTCCGTCCGCCCCACCGGCGCGCTTTTGCTGAATTCCAGAAATGGCGGCAAATGTATTTTCGGGATGCTGTAATTGTTTCGTTTGCTTTCCCCATGAAGGTACAGGCATTGCTTTGGTTCGTGAAAACTGCGGCAATATGCCGAAGTGACTTGTTTTTTGTCACTAAATGGACAGGCTGTGGCTTGCGATAAGACGTAAAAGGCGCGATGAAAAAAATTTTAGTAATTGACGACGAAGAATGGCTGCGTGAAATGATGCAACTGGCCTTGAGCCAGCGCGGCTTCGAAGTTGTGGAAGCTCAAAACGGTGAAAAAGGCATTGTCACGGCCGAGAAAGAACTTCCCGATCTCATACTTTGCGACGTCAACATGGAAAAACTGGATGGCTACGGAACGCTTTCGGCGCTTCGCAGCTCACCCACGACGGCTTCAATTCCATTTATTTTGATGACCGGCCTGGCCGACCAGGCGGGGATGCGGCACGGCATGGAACTGGGCGCCGATGATTATTTGCCGAAGCCGTTCACGATTGACGCGCTCTACGCCGCCGTGGATGCGCGGTTGAAAAAAGCCAAAACGGTTCGTGAAGAAGCGGAACGCAAGCTCGCTGATTTACGGGACAACATCAGCATGATGCTGCCGCACGAATTGCGCACGCCGCTCAATGGGATTCTCGCTTACGGTGAAATTCTTGTGGCTGACGCGGGCACGTTGCCGCCGGGCGAAATCGCGGAGATGGGCCAGGTGATTTACGATTCTGGTAAACGGCTGGAACGGCTCATCGAAAATTTTCTCATCTACGCCCAGCTTGAAATTCTGCATTCCGATCCGCAAAAGCTGCTGCGCAAATCCACGCTTTCGCCGGCCGGGATCATCGAGAAACATGCTCGTGACCAGGCGAAACTGGCACAACGGCCCCTCGACCTGGATTTGGATTTGGCGGACGTGCCAATGCCGATTTCCGAAGAGTATCTTTCAAAAGTGGTGGATGAACTGGTGCAGAATGCCTTTAAATTTTCCCAACCCGGTTCCAAAGTCAGCGTGACGCTGAACCTCGACGCGGACATAGTTACCTTGACCGTGACGGATTGTGGCCGGGGACTTTCCACTGATCACATCTCCCGGATTGGCGCCTACATGCAGTTCGACCGCAAGATGCAAGAGCAACAGGGCCTTGGTCTGGGGCTTTCCATCGCCCGGCGCCTGACGGCATTGCACGGAGGCACGTTGACGATTCAAAGCGAACAGGGCGCGGGCACAACCGTGACGGTGAAGCTGCCGAAAGTTGCGTCGTAACCGGCGGGATTTTAAAGCGGCCAAAGCGTCCGGTTGTTTTGATTTACCAGAATCAAAATGAAGTTCGGCAGCGCGTGCAACAGCAGCAGAATGAGAATAATTGCGAGGATGGGCTTCAAGTCCACTTTTCCAATCGCGAGCGGCAAACGTTCAAAGGGCTTAAGTAAATTTATCGAAGTCAGAGTGATGAAATCCCACAGCAGACTTTTCCCCAGGTACACATAGGTGGCGATCAGATACACAAACAAAAATGCCGGCAATAAAAATTTCAGGCTGAAATAAATTACCGCGCCCACCAGCAGCCCCTGTTCAATCAGATGGAGGTTGGATTGCACACGGCTGACCACGCTGGCATAAACCAAAACGGGATGCAGCACCACCCACAACGCCCCCACGATCAAAACCGGAGCAATGAGTTGCGCCCAATTTGGCCAGCGCGTGACCCGGCCAAGCTGCAGCAATAACATTTTTTGCAGGGGATCGGCTTCCGCGCGATTCCGATTGATGATGCTTAACGCCAGCAGCCAGAAATAAAATACCAGCGCCACCCGCACAAAACTCAACACCGAAAAAAGCAAAACGGAAAAGAAAACGTGACTCGGAAACGCCAGCGTCACGATGACGAGGTTGAGTTTTGGCGTCCAGTTAATCGCCGGGCCAACCACACCGTAGAACACGGCGCGGACCAGCAGCAGAATTCCGAGCGCGATCAGGAAATGGCTGCGCTTGAATCGCGGTGATTCAATCCGGCGCAAAGTCCCCGTCAGCGTGGCCGGTGTAAGCGGATCCAGCCCCGCCGAACGCCAGTTCAGCCACAGCAGCAGCGCGGCGATGTTCAGGATGAAATCTATAAGGGACATGGGAAAACGTGTCAGGTGCGCGGTGTCAGGTTTCAGGTGTTAGGTCGCCGCGTCCTGACACCTGACACCGCGCACTTGACATCTTTATTCACATCATCTTCAGAAGCGTGTCGGCCATTTCCGAAGGCGTCACCGCGATGCCAATGCCCGCTTCTTTGAACGCGGCAATCTTTGCCGCCGCCGTGCCTTTGCCGCCGCTGACAATCGCTCCCGCGTGACCCATGCGGCGTCCGGGCGGCGCGGTTGCGCCCGCGATGAAACCGGCGACCGGTTTCTTGCAATATTTCTTGATCCACTCCGCCGCTTCTTCTTCCGCGCTGCCGCCGATTTCACCAATCATGATGATGCCGTGTGTTTCAGGATCATCATTGAACATTTTGATGACATCGAGATGCGACGTGCCGTTGACCGGATCGCCGCCGATGCCGACGCAGGTGCTTTGGCCGACGCCGCGTTCAGTCAATTGCCAGACCGCTTCGTAAGTCAGCGTGCCGCTGCGCGAGACGACGCCGATGTTGCCGCGTTTGTGAATGTAGCCGGGCGAAATGCCGATGCGGCAACCGCCGTGAGAATCTTTGCCTTCGCCGGGCGAGACGATGCCGGGACAGTTCGGTCCGATGAGCCGCGTCTTTTTGCCTTCCATCGCGCGCTTCACTTTGACCATGTCATTGACCGGAATGCCTTCGGTAATGCAGACAACTAAATCAAGCCCGGCATCCACGCCTTCCAGGATCGCGTCGGCGGCGAAGGGTGGGGGAACGAAAATCGCGGAAGCCGTCGCGCCGGTTTCTTTCGCGGCTTGGGCGACGGTGTCGAAGATCGGAACTTTATTTTCAAAAAGCTGCCCGCCTTTGCCCGGTGTGACGCCCGCGACGATCTGCGTGCCATACGCGAGCGAAAGCTGCGCGTGCTTTGCGCCGAAGCTGCCGGTGATTCCCTGGACGAGGACTTTGGTATTTGGTTTAACGAGAATAGACATGAGAAATTTAAAATTGAATTAACGACCGAGATTCCGTTTGTGAATGCAAATCGTGTTTCCGTCCGGATCAAAAATCATCGCCATGCGGCAGCCGGGACAATCCATCGGCTCGATGCGGAATTTCACGTTGTTGTCGCGCAATTGCTTTATGGCCGCGTCAAAATCCTCGACTTCGAGCGCGGCGGAGCAGCCGTCTGGACTCGGCTTGAACATGCCCGGCGCGCAACCGATGGCCAGCGCATACGGGCCGAATTCATATTCGACCCACTTGTTGTGACCCGAATCCGTGACGGTCGTGGGTTTCAAGTTCAACACGCCCTCGTAAAAATCACGCGCCCGCTTCATGTCCGTGACGGCGTAACAACAGAATGCAATTTCGAGGACTTTGAGCATAAAATTAAGTATCTGTTGGCGTCTCGTCCCACCGATTATCGGGAGCATAGCCACAAAGCCAATTCAAAGCGAAATGCCTTTCAACCGCGATAGACCTAATTGATGACCATTCTTCATCCGTCAAATCACGATATGCTTTTCCAAGGGCAGCAAAGTCTTCATCTATGATTTCCAAAGAGTCTTTTTCATTCGCGGCTTTTGCGCTTAAGCGAACAATTTCATCGTAACTTTTGAACTGTGGAATCTCCGCAGGAAATGGGCGTTTCTCTTCGATGAGTTCTCGTGTGCGACTGCGCCAGTGCCAAAGCTCGGATAAAGAACGACCTTTTTCGATTTTTTCCTCATCAAGCAACTTTGCGCTGATAAAAAAATCAGAAATGTTTTCATGAGGGATATGTCTCATCAACTCATGTTGGGACTGGTGGTCGAAAGGAAGTAATTCCGGAATAATTCCCAAAGCCCACATAAAGGCCATGACGGATTCCATTCGCCATGACGCGTTAACAATTTGTTGTTGAGTCAGGTCGAGGGGATGAGTTGAAAAAAACTTCACTTCTTTATCAGTCATGAATTCCGACAATCCAAATTTGCGCAAGCTGTCAGAAAGTCCATCTGCCGTCTGCTGCATTTTTATTCTGAATTGCTGTTGATCAGATTTAGACCATTTTTCGTATGCCATCCTCAAAATCGGCGGAGTTGCTAGAGCTTGGACAACCTCATATTTTATAATGATTA
>JBEEGR010000281.1:0-4295 GCA_041166985.1 Verrucomicrobiota bacterium
GTCATGGCGAAAACCGGGACGAATCTGTTCGCCTAAGTTTTTGACGGGATCGTTCGTTTTTCCGTAATCGTTCGAACAGTTTGAGGTTTGATAAAAGTTCTGCCGCTCTCAGATTCTAAAACCAACCAAGTCTTAAATTCATAAGGCACATTTTTCTGTGTTCCAAAATCTGCAAACCCAATAAATTTCTGTTCTGATAACACGCGACCATCTGAAAGTCGAACTTCCACAGGTGTATCATCTGCGACAAAATTCTTAACCGTGATTTTGCCGCACGGCACGCGGCCGTCAAAGATTCTGTTTATGCCTTTGCAGCACCCATAGATAAAAACAATCCCCACGGCAATAGAAAGGGTGACAGCAAAACATTGGATTACGAAGGCGAGCATAATTTTTTGATTGGCTTGATCGTTTTGGTTTGTCTCTGGCACAGACTATTTTGGCTTTGGTTTGCTGTCGAGCGTGGCTTTGGTTTGCGCCCGCCACTTTTCCAGACGTTCTTTGATTTTCTTCTCCACGCCTTGTTCAGTCGGTTCGTAGTAACGCTTTTCCGAGCCGAGATAATCCTGCGCGACGAAATGTTCGGGATGGTCGTGCGCGTATTTGTAACCTTCCCCATGGCCGAGACGTTTCGCGCCGGCGTAATGCGAGTCGCGCAAATGTTCCGGCACGGCCAGTGTGCGGCCCGACTCCACATCCTTCATCGCCGCGTTGATGGCCATGACGACGGTGTTGCTCTTCGGCGCGGTCGCAATGTAAATCGCCGCTTCAGCCAAAGGAATCCGCGCTTCCGGCCAGCCGATAAATTCCGCCGCCTGAAACGCCGCTTGCGCCAGCACCAGCGCCATTGGATCGGCGAGGCCGACGTCTTCAGCGGCGTGAATGACGATGCGCCGTGCGATGAAACGTGGGTCTTCGCCTGCGTGAATCATTTTGGCGAGCCAGTAAAGCGTCGCGTCCGGATCACTGCCGCGCATGGATTTGATGAAGGCGGAAATCGTGTCGTAATGCGCATCGCCATCGCCGTCATACACGACCGCTTTTTTCTGGATGCTTTGTTCGGCGACTTCGAGCGTGATGTGAACGATCCCATTCTTTTCGGGCGCAGTGGTGAGCGCGGCGATTTCAAGGGAGTTCAACGCTTTGCGCGCGTCGCCATCGGAAAGTTTTGCCAGATGACGCAACGCGGCTTCGTCGGCTTGAATTTTCATATAGCCGAGTCCGCGCTCTTCATCGGTCAACGCGCGTTGCAGGAGCGAATACAAATCATCCTCCGTCAGCGGTTGCAGTTCAAAAATCTGCGAGCGCGAGACGAGCGGGGAGTTGACGAAGAAAAACGGATTATGCGTCGTCGCGCCGATGAGCCGGACCACGCCGCTTTCAACATCTGGAAGAAGCACGTCCTGTTGCGCTTTGTTAAAGCGGTGGATTTCGTCAATGAACAGAATTGTTGGTTGGCCTTTGTTCTCCATGCGATTCGCCGCCGCCGAAAGCACACGACGCATGTCGGCGACGTTGGATTCCACACCGCTGAGTCGCTCGAATTTACTTTTAGTCTGCCGCGCGATGATTTGCGCGAGGGACGTTTTGCCGGTGCCGGGCGGCCCGTAAAAAATCAGCGATTGAATGCGATCCGCTTCTATGGCGCGGCGCAGGAGTTGGCCGTGACCGAGAATGTGAGTTTGTCCCGCGTATTCATCGAGTGTGCGCGGGCGCATCCGCGCGGCGAGCGGCTGATGGCGACCCGGTTCAACTGGCGGCGCATCTTCCGGCCTGGGTTCTGCCGGAGTTGAAAACAAATCATCGCGCGCCATGGGAAAAGTTTAACAGAATAGACATTAACTGCAATTTAACTGACACGCGCTTTGGACGGATCGCGGCTGTGTCGTCCTCGACCGGCCGCAGTGGGTTGAAAACATCATGCGCGTTTCAATTAGCATGGTGCTGCGGCTGGTCTGCGACACAGGCCGCGGTCCCAAAGAAAAAGCCCCGACACGCGTCGGGGCTGGAAAGAAAACCCCGCCAGTACCGTCTTCGACAGTTCCGTTGAACATACTAGAAACAGGTGGGAACCCGCTGAATCGCGTTCGACTTCCAGTAAAGGCCTGTCGGCGGCAACCCAGTTAAAGTTCCTCAGATTATTTACTACGGTCCAAGGACATAGTTTCTAAACGAGTATAGGCAGGGTAAATTTGTTCCGGAAACCCCGGAGAAATTCTTTTACAAAGAACAAGGCGCTGAACGCTTTTATCTGTAATTACTATCATCCCACTGCTGCTGATTTCTCAAGCAAAAAACTTTTTCGAGCACAAAATAATTTATGGGTTTTTCATACAGCGCCCTTGACTTGCCGGGCATTTCGTCTTCACCGGAAAAGATTTAAAGGAGTTTGCCGCGCGATTTTTCGTCAAGGTGAACAGAATGAATCAACCCTGGAAATCATGGCCGTTGTGTTTTTATCCCGTTCGCCTCGTAAAAATTTCAAGGCCGTCAGCCGAGGCAGGCGTTTTCCCCGTGCCGCGCGCTAAAAACCCCTCATGTAAACCATGAAAACATTTCACGGGCTATTTTTAAGAATGTTGGCAGCGAGCACTGGGCCTGCTTACAAAGATTGCATGAGGGCGAACGTGGAAGAAACTTCAGGCGGAAACAAACCATTGCATCTTGGTTTTATTCCGGATGCGGATTGCGCACCCATTGTTCTCGCGCACGAATCGGGCTTGTTCGATAAGTACGAGCTCAACGTCAAACTGCACCGCGAGACGGGCTGGGGAAATATTCGCGACAAAGTAACTCAAGGCGATCTGGACGCGGCTCACGCGCCGGTCACCTTTCCCTTTGTGACCAGTCTGGGCATCGAGTCCGACCCATGCGCTTGCGTGACGGGGATGGTGCTGAGTCTGCAGGGCAACGGCATTACACTTTCGCGTCGGCTATGGGATGAAGGTGTGCGCGACGCCAAAACATTGCGCGATCTGATTTATCACAACTGGGGCAAGCGGACCTGCACTTTTGGCATCGTGTTTCCCAATTCATCGCCGCATTTTTTATTGCGCCAATGGCTGGCCATGGGCGGCGTGGCGGCGGATACCGAAGTGCGCATCGTCGCGCTGCCGCCGTGGCAGATGTTTCCCATGCTCAAGCTCGGATACATTGACGGCTTTTGCGCGGGCGAACCGTGGACGTCGCTGGCCGCCGAGACACAGTTGGGCATCTGCGTTGCCACCAGCGCGGACCTGGCGCCGTTGCATCCGGAAAAAGTTTTGATGGTGCGCCGGGAATTTGCGGCGACCCGTGCGGCCGAACATGAACGGCTCATCGCCGCGCTGATCGAGGCCTGTGCCTTTTGTGACCAGCCGAAGAATCGCCCGTTGCTGGCTGAAATGCTCGCCCAGCCGCATTACGTCAACGCTCCGGTTGAATGCCTCCGGGAAGGTTTGAAAATTTCCTACGCGGAAGGCGGGGAAGATTCGAGTGACATCAGTTCCAATATTTTTCGGCGGTTCAATGCCAACGAGCCAACCGAGGATAAAGCCGGCTGGGTGATCGGGCATCTGTCGGAAGCCATTGAACAAAGTGTTTCTGGAATTCCGCCCAACGAACAAATGGTGATTTTGAAAGATATTTTTCGACCGGACATTTTTGCGCGCGCCAAGGCGGTGATGTTGCGGCAGAGTCGCAAGTTGGAAGTGGAGGCGGAAAGTTACCGGCCTGGCGTTCCAGCCTGAAGGCTAAAACAATCGACGCGTCGCTGGGCTTGCGAAAAACTTCCACTGGCTTTTTTTACGAGGCATGGCTAAATGGCGGGCATCTAACCTCAACGGAAAGTTATCTTCATGAAAATCCTGAAAGAATTTAAAGAGTTCGCGATGCGCGGCAATGTTGTGGACCTCGCAGTCGGTGTGGTGATCGGCGCGGCGTTTGGCAAGATTGTCACTTCACTCGTCAACGACATCATCCTGCCGCCGATCGGCAAGCTGATGGGCGGTGTGGATTTCAAAGATAAATTTTTTATTCTTGATCCAGGCAAGCTGATTGATGGAAAGCCGCCTCACACGCTGGCGGAAGTGAAGACGGCGGGCGCGACGGTGATTGCTTATGGATCGTTTTTCTCGACAGTTCTGGATTTTGTCATTGTCGCCTTCTGTATTTTTCTGGTCGTGAAGGCCATGAACAAGCTTTGGAAAAAACCGGAACCGCCTCCCGCTGGACCGACGGTTGATCAAAAGCTGTTGATGGAAATCCGCGATACACTGCGCGAACGCAAATCGTAATCAGATTTTCAACGGACCGCG
>JBEEGR010000282.1:0-5819 GCA_041166985.1 Verrucomicrobiota bacterium
TTCAAACGTGTTCCGTCTTCCGTGAACGCCCTTCGCCGCTCTTCTCGAATTCACGGAACACGGAATACGGAATACGGAATACGGAACACGCCCCAACTTTCGCCTTTGAACTTCGCTTCGCCGCCCGTATAAAGAACGCATGTTATCTTTGCCGCTTCTTCTTAAAAATGGCGGGCCGGTTTTATGGCTGATTCTGTTCGCGGGGGCCGTTGCCGTGGTGGTTTTTATCGAGCGACTGCTCTACTGCCATCGCGCGCAGATCCATTCCACGGAATTTCTCAACGGCGTGCGCAACGTCCTGCGCCGCGACAACGTCGTCGAAGCCATTTCCATTTGCGATGCCACGCCCGGCCCGGTGGCGCGGCTGGTGAAGACCGCCATTCTCAATCGCGACCATGGCCGTGAACGGATTCGTGAAGCGCTCGAAGAATCCGGCCTGGTCGAGGTCCCGCGTCTCGAACAAAAGTTAAATCTGCTGGCCACGATCGCACAAATCGCGCCGCTGATTGGCTTGTTCGGCACTGTGCTGGGCTTCATTCAGATTTTCGGCCAGGTCGAACATGATGGCTTGTATGCTCACTCGGGGACGCTCGCCAAAGGCATCTGGCAGGCGCTGATTTGTTCTGCCGCAGGATTGGCCGTCGCGATTCCGGCCCACGCGGCATATAATTATCTGGTGAGCCGGGTCAATGATGTCGTGCTCGACATGGAACGCGCCGCGACCGAAATTGTGAACATCGTCACGGAAAATTCCACGGTTCCCTTGTCATGAAATTTCCCCGCAACGCCCGCCCGTTTCGCGGCCAGCTTGATGCGGCTCCGTTTGCATGCGTGCTGTTTCTGCTCGTGATTTTCGTGCTGCTCTTCACGATGCCCGGTTCGTTGCTTTATACGCCCGGCATTCCCGCCCGGATTCAGCAACCCACCGTCGAAGATTTGCCGGGTACGGATCATCCGGTTGTCACCGTGGCGTTGGATTCCGGCGGACGGCTCTATTTTGAGAATCAACTTATTGGCGAAAAAGAATTGAAAGACCGTCTGGCCGTCGCCGCCAAAAAAACTGCCGAACCGCTCACACTCGTGATTCAGGCTGATAAATCCACCGCTTACGAAAGCCTGCTGCGCCTCACGATGCTGGCGCGTGAGGCGGGCATCAATGACGCGTTGTTCGCCGCGTTGCCGCGGGCGCTGACTTCTCAATCGCCATGACTCCCGCGCCCGTCGAACCACAGGGGCTTGCCAGTTCCGGGTCGGCGGGCGATGCCCGATGGTCGCGCGGACGCTTGGCGGCTGCGATTGCAATCGTTTTTGCGGGTCAACTCGTGCTGATCTTCTGGCTGCAAGGCCGGCCAGCCGATGTTCCAATCAAACACGCGGCCGTTCCGGCCATTCATTGGACGGCAAACGGGCCGGGTGAATTACTGGCGCTCCAGGATCCGACATTGTTTGTTTTGCCGCATCGCGAAGGGTTTTCTGGCGAAGCCTGGTTGAAAACAGCGGCATTAACCAATCAAACGCCGGTTTGGTCGGAACCGCTGCGTCCGTTGACGCTCGCCGCACAAAATCTCGGGACTACTTTCCAGCAATTCATCCTGGAAAATCCGCCGCGAACATTTCCCGACGTTTTGCTGGAATCTGACGCATCGCCTGAATCACCCTCTGCCGAACCGCTCTCGGTTCCCTCCACATTTCACGTGGCAGGTGATCTGGCCCGTCGCCGGCTGCTTTCAGTGTTTCAATTGGAACCGTGGCCCAACAGTGATCTGCTGACCAACACGGTCGTGCAACTGCTGGTGGATGCGAGGGGCAACACAGTTTCCGCGGCGTTGCTGCCGCCGGGCTGTGGGCTGTCAAAGGCTGATCAAAGCGCGCTCGCATTGGCCAAGACGGCGCGTTTCGAGCCAATTGCGGCGACCGTGGCCAAACAAGCAAATCCGCGCGAACCCGCTTTGACGCTGGGCGCAATTATTTTTGAATGGCAGACGGTGCCGTTGCCGCTCACCAACTCACTCGCCGTCCCCTGACATGACAACCCGCGATTTAATTTTGACGTATCCCGTCGTGCTACTCGCGGGTTTGGCAGCCGTCGGGATTTACAATGAGTTTCGCCAGCGGCAATTTCGTCCGGCGCAAAGTGAAGACCGGATTTTCCGCTGCAAAAAATGTGGCGCGGTTTACACCGACGACCCGGATGTGGACCGCTCGCGCTGTTCGCAATGCGGGCAGTTGAACGAAGCGATTGTGTTTTGAAGTGAGGGTGACTTTGTGGATCTCAAAGCACTAAATAAGAGCGATGATAATTAAAAAAATCGCCTGAGATTCTAAAAATGAATCCGAAGATGAGTAACATTTGCTCGATTTGTCAGCGACCTCACGACGAACTGCCCCATGTAAGTTCGGATCGGCCCGCTCAGTATTGGGATGTTGCTGAAGAGGAGCGCGACCGCCGGATTAAACTTACGTCGGATACATGTGAAATTGATAGTAAGCATTTTTTTGTTCGCGGCGTGATTGAAATTCCGGTGGCCAATTATACTTACGAATTTGGATTTGGAGTTTGGGTATCGCACAAGGAAGAAAATTATAAAATTTATTTGGAACATCCTGATTCGCCCGATATAGGTCCTTTCTTCGGCTGGCTATGTACGAAAATAAATTATTTTAAGGACGATACAGAACTTTTGAAAACAACGACTTATTATCGGGGCGGCGGATTACGTCCCATGGTTAAGTTAAATGAGTGTGACCATCCGCTGTTCGTCTATCAGAAGAAGGGCATCTCGCTTGATGAGGCTTGGAAGATTGTTCATTTCTACGCGACACAGAATCGTGTTCGTTAACTTGGAATAGATTAACTCTATTTTTCTTTCCAAATCTTCTTCACGTGCGCGACGCCGTTTTTCGCTTCTTCGGTTGAGAGTGAGGGGCTGAATTCAAACACTTTGATGTGTTCGGATTTCACGACGGGTTTAAGCGCGGCGAAATCGACCGTGCCGGAGCCTGGCGCGCAATGATCACGACCGGGAAATTGGACATCGTGAATATGAAACCCGCCGAGATGTTTGTGTAGCGATTGCAGATGCGCCGCGTGTTGGATGAAGCCAAGGTTCTCTTTGATTTGCGCGTGGCCGGTGTCATGCCAATAAACGAGATTCGGGCTGGCGATTTCTTTGAACAACGCTTCATAGTCGCTTTCAATCGGCAATTCCTCCAGTTCCTGACGATTCTCAATGCCGAGTTTGATGCCGCGCGATTCCGCTTCCGGCAAAATCTTTTTCAGGCAATCCAGCGTGCGCTGCCAGTATTCTTTCTTTTTCTTTTCACGTTTCTCGGCGGCTTCGGCGGCGAGTTTTTTGTATTTGGGAGTTTCTTTTTCGCCGCGTTCGACCATTTCGAGAAGCTTCTCGGTGTAATTTTTCATCTCAACACTGCCGACATGCAGCACGACGAGCGGCGCTTTGACGCGCACGGCGAAATCGAGGGTCTTCAGCGTGTGCTTGAGTGCGAGTTCCACCTGGCGCGGACGTTCATCAGAAAACTGGTAAAGGTTGGGCGCCGAATGCGTCACGCCCATGGGCAGCGGACAAAAATTATGGAGCGTGGAGATTTTGATTTCGCCCGCCTCGACTGCTTCAAGAATTCCCGGAACGAGGCTAATGCGGGTGCCGTGGCTCAGTTCGGCATATTCAAAACCGAGTTCCCGGATTTCACGCAGCATGGCGCGGCCATCCGTGTGGCGATGAGAATTCCAGCAGGTCGAAAAGGAATACATTTGTTAATCGTGAATCGTTACATCGGTAAACAGTTAAACCGCTGAAGTGTTCAATCGGTTTAACGATTCAACGCTTCAACGGTTTAACGTTTGCAAATCACTTACAGATCCGCGTAGCGCGCGGTCAACATCGCGGAGAACCGGGCCGCTTTTTCCTTGCGGCGGCGGCGTTCGCTCGGCTTTTCAAAATGCCGATGGTTGCGCACGACTTTAAGCGTGCCTTCGCGGTCGATTTTTTTCTTCAATCGCCGCAACGCTTTATCCACGGATTCGCCTTTTTTCAGCTTAATTTCTGTCAAACTAATTCACTTCCTCTCCGGGTGGACTCAGGTGGAAACGGCCTGCATGGCTGCTTGCTCCCTTGAGTCAGGGTTGTAGAGAGTATTTTCAGGCGCGGAAAAGTCAATTGGCAAAATTCCCGGAAAAAGGTGGGTTGAACCCGCTTGATTTAACCCCGGCTTTTAGCGCATCGTCGCGCATGGGATTGCCCAGTCAACCGGTTACTTTGAGCATCGAGCAGATTGAAAAATTGGACCGCCAACTTGCGATGATGCGTCACGACGTCAACAATAACCTCGCGCTCGTTATCGCCGCATTGGAAGTGTTGCGCTACAAACCGCAGTTGGCGGAAAACATGATTGCCACGCTCTCAGAACAACCAAAAAAAATCATGGCTCGCGTCGGGGAGTTTTCCGGCCAACTGGAAACGCTGCTGGGCATCACCAAGTAGCCTTATCGCGGATTTTCGCTTTAGTCCGGGCAAACCTTTGACATACTGCGCGAACGATGGAACGGACCGAAGCGGAACTCATAACCGCCGTTTTGCAGGGCGATGCCGCCAGCTTCGAGCCATTGATCGAGAAATATTCCCCCCGCGTTTTTGCGACCGCCCGCCGCTATGCCCGCCGCGACAGCGAAGTGGAAGACATTGTCCAGGAAGTCTGGCTCAAGGCATATCAAAAACTAAAAAGCTTCCGCAGCGAAGCCCCCTTTGAACATTGGCTGATGCGGCTGGCCGTGCGGACGTGCTATGACTTTTTGCGCAGTCACCAACGCAATCGCGAGACATCTTTTACCGAATTGACGGAACCTGAAGGTGACTGGCTGGAACGATTCGTGGCTGCGCCCGTCTCGGGAGAAGATGCGGCGGCGGCCCGGCAATTGGTGGAACGGCTGCTCCAACAACTTTCCCCGCCGGCGCGCCTGGTCATCACGCTTTTGGAAATCGAAGATCGGTCCGTCAAAGAAATCTCCAAATTAACCGGCTGGTCCGTGCCGCTCGTCAAGGTTCGCGCATTCCGCGCCCGGGCGGAAATGCGGAAGATTCTGGCCAAAGTTGCCAAAGATAAGTATCTGTAACTCACATAAACGCTCGCGCGTCTGAAAGATTGACTGTTATGAAACTGTTGGACCTGGAAAAAAAAATGATTGCCATGGCCCGGGCAAACCCGCCCGGCGACCACGTTCCCTTCGCCTTTGAAAAGCGCATCATGGCGTTGATCAATGCGCGTCCGGCGCTGGATAATTGGGCGTTCTGGGCGCGCGCCCTTTGGTTTGCGGCGGCTCCCTGTGTGGCCGTTACGCTGCTGTTCAGTTCGTGGGCATACTTCCATCCCGCCGACAACAACGCCAACCTTGCTCAACAGTTCGACAATACCCTGTTCGCGGCGGTGGACAACGATTCCTCCCGGTGAACACCTGGAAAGCCATTCTAGCTGTGTTGGTCATTTTTGGCGCCGGACTCGTTACCGGCACGGTGTTGAATCGGACCTCCATTGCCAAACCAGCCCCTGTGCCCCGTCCTGCCGGTCCACCCGCGAAAAAGCCCATACAACTGCGCAGGGTCGAGTTGATGATGCAGGTGCAGAAGGAATTGAAACTCACGCCGGAACAACGCGAACGCATCGAAAAAATCATCGGCGATGGCCAGGAACGCATCAGCGATTTATGGGACCAGGTCGCTCCGGAAATCCAGGACGAGTACGATGACGTTCAAATAAATTTCTACAAGGAGTTGACGCCCGAACAGAAAAAACGGTTTGACGAC
>JBEEGR010000283.1:0-4231 GCA_041166985.1 Verrucomicrobiota bacterium
CAAAAGATGCGACGAGATGCGCGCGAGTTCACAGCAGATGACGCGAATGTATTGGCAGCGCAGCGGCAATTGCTTGTCGATGCCCATGAGCTTTTCGACGGCGAGCGCGTAAGCCACGTTGTTCGCAAGCGGCGAAAGATAATCCAGCCGATCCGTGTAAGGGATGAACTGGGTGTAGGTCATGTTCTCGGCGATTTTTTCATCACCGCGATGCAAATAACCCACGTCTGGCGCGGCTTTCGTGATGATTTCGCCATCAAGCTCGAGCACGATGCGCAACACGCCATGCGTGGCGGGATGCGACGGGCCCATGTTAAGCACCATCTTCTCGCCTTGCATGTCCTGAAGCTCATCCGTCGCCGCAGCGATGCGGGCGGCTGGCTCAGGAACTTGGATGTCTCGAACTTCGCTCATGAGCTACACAAAAATCGATTTCGGGCACTTAAACCAAAACAAGAAATTATAACTGTTCTCTGGTCTTCGAGCACCGAGCGCACAAGCCAGAAGATCCAAGACGTCGAGATGCTTGCTTCCAAAAGCATATTCTATTCGCATTTCACACTCACATTGACATTCTTCGTCGTTCAAATGTTCTAGCCCAAGGATCGTTATTCGAGATTCCCGAATAAGTTTATTCCTAACATACTGACTGTCTGAAACACAGCGGAGTTGCCGGTCATCGGGCTTATATTGACGAACAAGCTGACACAATAAATCTTTAATCTTCGCGGTCTGCGAGATTTCAGAGGGCAATTGCTCGTGACCCTCGGTCGCGAAAGCTTGAGCTGTTAAATGAGCTTTTTCATCGCGATTCCCTTTGTCCCAATCAATTCTTGAACGCGACATAATCATTTCTTCGGATCAATTGGTCCCGGACCGTAACCTTTGCCGTGTGCATCTTTGATGTCGGAGCGGCGCTCGACGCGATTGGTCGTCGCGAGTGAATCGGTTTCGGGAATGCGCACGCGCGGTTCGCGGGCAATCGTGTCTTTGCCTCCTGCGATCGTGACGAACGGCCCGCCTTCGAGCGGCGCAGAATTGGTAAAAGCCACTTCCGGCAAATCAGTCGGCTTGCCGGCGAGCGGGAAATCTTTTCGCAACGGAAAATACGGATACCCTTCCCACATCAAAATCCGGCGCAGGTCGGGATGGCCGCGAAAATGAAGGCCCATCATGTCGTAAATCTCGCGTTCGTGCCAATCAGCAGTGCGCCAAACGCCAATCACGCTCGGCAGTTTGCTGTGTTCTTCGCCGACTTCGGTTTTGAGACGCAGCGAGCAATGATGACCGTAGCCGTAGAGGTGATAAATGATCGTCCAACGCGGGTCATCGCCGTAATTATCAATGCTCGTGATGTCCACGAGATAGTCGAAGCCGAGGTCCTCCTTCGCAAATTCACAGACTTCGGCAATCTTTTCCGCATCGGCCAGCTTCAGCGTGATTTCGCCGCGAAACTCCGTCGGTTCGGAAATTATTTCTCCGAACCTGGCTTTGAGTTGTTGAGCAAGTTCCAGCGAAGTCATGTAGAAATTTTCTGAGCCACAGATGAAACACAGATTGAACACAGATTTTGAGTTTCAAATTCTAAGTTTTCAGCTTTCAAGAAATGCAAAACAGCCATCTTCTGAAAACTCGAAACGGAAAATTGAATTTCTTTTCTGTGTTTCATCTGTGTTCAATCTGTGGCCAAGAATTAAGCCGCCACTTTCTTTTGGGTCGAGATGACCGGTGTATGAGCGACTTTGTTTTGAAGTTTAATCAGCGCATCGAGCAGCGCTTCGGGACGCGGTGGGCAACCGGCCACATAAACATCCACGGGCAAAATTTTATCCACGCCTTGCAGCACCGAGTAGCTGCGATACATGCCACCGGTCGAAGCACACGCGCCCATGGCGATGACCCATTTCGGTTCGGCCATCTGGTCGTAAATGCGTTTGACCGCCAACGCCATCTTATAAGTGACGGTGCCAGCGACAATCATCACGTCGGATTGACGCGGCGAAAAGCGCATGACTTCGGAACCGAAACGGGAAATATCGAAACGGCTGGCGCCCGCAGCCATCAGTTCAATCGCGCAACAGGCCAGGCCCATGGGCATAGGCCACAAAGAGTTTTTGCGAAACCAATTGATAGCGGCATCCACGCGGGTGACGATGACATCACCCTCGATCTTTGAGTCGTAGCTGATTTCGGTTTTGGTTTGCATTGCCAGCATTGCCAACAAACGTTGGCCACAGGAACCTAAACGCCGAAAAAAAGTGAGGCAAGTTGAATTTGTGATTTTTTTCACAAAGTCGGGTTCCTATTGCAAAACGTTGAGCTTTTGAGGCATTTCCAGGTTTCGTTTTACTCCATGGAAAATTTTGCTCGACTGGGGATTGAGCGTTTTGATTAAGGGTTAGGGCACAAACCCTATGGTGGATAACTCAAAGTCCCGGTTAAAACTGCTGAAGAAATTAAAACCAGACTCAGAGGTGCCTATGCTAAATTCAAAAAATATCTTTCGGTTGCTTCAATTGCTGCTCTTGGCCGTCATTTCGTTCGGGCTGGCCGGTTGTGCCACGGCTTATCGGCCCGGGACGGTCGCGGCGAACAGCATGCAAATGGCGGCGACGGAGATTCAAATCGAATGCAACCATTTTAACGGCGCGATTGAATCGCTGGATAATCTCGTCAACCACCCGGCTGCCGATCTCAGACCGCAATTCAATTCCTATAATAAATCGGTGGATCGTTTGTACAAATCGGTTGAGCGGGTCGAAAATGCGGTGAGCCGGATGCAAAAGAAAAACGCCGAGAACCTTGAAAACTGGGACAAGCAGCTTGCGACCTTGAACTACGGCATTACCCGCGACGTCAGCGAAACGCGCAAAAAAGAAGTCAGCGATCAACTCGCGGCCATTCAACTCCGCTATGTGAAGACGCGGGAAGTGGTGTTGCCGGTGCTCGCTTACTTTGAGGACATCCGCAAAATCCTTGGCGCGGATCTCACCGTCAGTGGCTTGCAAGCGGCCAGGCCCGTTGCCAACAATGCCATGAACAATGGCCGCAAAATGCAACTCGCTCTTTTGGACTTATCAAATCAACTGGAAAATTCCGACCGCAGTTTGTCCCCGTTGAATATGGGAAAGGCCGATTCGGAACAAATGACCACCCAGGGAAGGGCGCAAAGCGGACCTCAAACCGAGGCTCAAGGAAAACTGGCTACCATGAGCACGTGGATAAAGTCTTCGGTGTTCCGTATGCATCCGGAAAGCAATCACGTCCAAAATCTTGCCGAGCCTTGAGGAATCGGTCCGTCGATTTGGCCAAAGAAAAAGCCGCTCACCCGAGCGGCTTTCAATTTTTTAACGTCGCGCCTGCGAGTTTTGTTTTAAACCGGGACGAGAAACCGGGAATCTGAGACTACTTGGCGGCCTTTTTCTTCTTGGCGTGTGCCACTTCATTCCGGCGCTTGTTGTAACTCTGACGACGTTTCTTTTTTTCAGCTTTGTTATATTGTCTACCCATAAGAACTTTACTTTGGTTATGCGTTACGATTTTGTAGCGGTCACTATGATAACTGGCCGCAACCGATTCAATCTCTATTTGCTTATTTTGTTGGCGGGACTTTCTGCCTGCGGCTGCCGCACGAGCCCAAAAGATCCGAAAGCAAAACTGCTCAGCACCATTCGCGTCCATCTTGGCGCGACCGCGTCCGACACGGAACGCTCTGTTAAAGCCGAGATTTATCGCGAACACCCGTTTTCCGTCACCTTGCAGCGCGACCCTTTCCTGACCGAGGCACACATTGCCGGCGCGCGAATCGTGGAAGTCCCGGGCGGCGGCTTCGATATGCAAATCCAGTTTAATCAACAAGGCACCTGGCTGCTTCAGCAATATTCCGCCGCGAATCCGGGAAAACATTACGCCCTTTTCAGCCAGTTCGGTGAGAAAGGAAAAAAAAGCCGCTGGCTCGCCGCGCCCGCATTCACACACCTGATTTCCAATGGCACCATCCAATTCGCTCCCGACACGTCGCGCGAGGAAGCCGAAGACATCGTCCGCGGACTGAGCAACCTTGCCAAAAAAGTAGAGAAGAAAGACAAATGGTAAGCAGAAATTCCTAGCGCCAAGCTTCAAGCTCCAGAGAAATTCCAAATTTCAAATCCCAAACCACGCGCGCAGGTTTTTTGAAGTTTGGTGCTTGGAGCTTCTCTGGAGCTTGGATGTTGGAGCTTGGTGCTTTTTC
>JBEEGR010000284.1:0-5033 GCA_041166985.1 Verrucomicrobiota bacterium
TCTTGGCCTGCGACTCGTTGGCCAGCAACGTTCCAGCAATCTGCTGGAAGTGGTCGTGGCGGGCGACGGCAAATTACCGCTGCGCACGGCCGTTGTGAAATTTATTTCCTCGCTCATGACGATCAGCACCGGCGGTTCGATTGGTCGTGAAGGCGGCATCGTGCAACTCTCCGCGACGCTCGCTTCCAAGTGGGGGCAGTTCGCCAAGTGGCCGCCGTATCGTTTGCGAATGCTGGTGGGCTGCGGCGCGGCGTCGGGCATCGCAGCGGCTTACAACGCGCCGATTTCCGGCGCAGTGTTCGCCTCGCTGATTGTGCTGGGAAATTTTTCAATGACCCATTTTGCGCCGCTGGTATTTGCTTCGGTCGTCGCGACGATGGTTTCGCGGAGTTTCTTCGGCATTGAACCACTGTATTCGATTCCAAAATTTGAATTCACACGGGTGACGCAGCTTCCGTGGTTTCTTTTGCTGGGCGTCGCTTCGGGAATACTCGGCGCGATGTTTTTGAAAATGCTGAATTCCAGCGAGGAACTTTTTAAAAAAATAAAAGTCCCGATCTACATTCGCCTGATGCTCGGCGGGTTGATTGTGGGAATCATCGCGCTGGAATTTCCCGGTGTCTGGGGCAATGGCTACACCGTGACGAACCGAATTCTGCACGCGGAATTGGTCAACGAACAATTTCCCTTGCTGCTGCTGACCGGATTGCTGCTGGCAAAATTACTGGCGACCCTGGCGACGGTCGGGTCCGGCGCGGTCGGCGGTGTTTTTACGCCGACACTTTTTCTGGGCGCAAGCCTGGGCGCGGCGTTCGGCATGGCGCTGAACAAACTCGGCGTCGCGTATGGTTTGCCGATTGCGTCGTTCGCTGTGGTCGGCATGGGAAGCATGTTAGCCGCGACGACGCGCTCGCCGTTGCTGGCGATGATCATGGTGTTTGAAATTTCGCTCGATTACTCGCTGATGCCGCCGTTGATGCTCGCGTGCGTGGTTTCAATTCTGGTCGCGAGCCGTTTGCATTCTGCGTCGGTTTACACCGAGCCGTTGCGCCGGAAAGGATTGGTCGTGAACCAGGAAAGCACGCAACCGGGCACCGCGACCGAACGCACGGTTGGTGACATTATGCAGGTGCCGGTGGAACCGGTGCGCGAGAATTGCACGCTGCGCGAACTGGCGGAACGTTTTCTTACCAGTCCCAATAATTTTATCCCGGTGGTGGACGTGAAACAACAACTCATCGGCCTGGTCGCGCTGCAAGACTTGAAGGAGTATCTGAACGCTGGCGCGGAATTGAGCGCGATCATCGCTTACGATGTGATGCGTCCACCACCGGCTTGCGTCACGCCCAATCAGCGATTGCTGGATGTGTTGCCGGTCGTGCTGGCGAGCGAGCAGCGGAATATCCCGGTGGTGAA
Organism: Verrucomicrobiota bacterium; assembly: GCA_041166985.1. GTDB lineage: Bacteria > Verrucomicrobiota > Verrucomicrobiia > Limisphaerales > DASXHY01 > DASXHY01. The sequence continues at coordinate 1,417 of JBEEGR010000284.1, forward strand.
CTCGCTCAAAGAAAATCATCTGGTCGGTTCGCTGGCGCGCGCGGAAGTGTTGAACCTGTTCTCGGAAGCGATCGCGTCAAGCAGCGAATCGGCGGGATGAAGAAAACAAGTGTCAGGGATCAGATGATTTCACACAAACGCCAGCGCGCCGAGAATCGCGGCCAACAACCAAATCAGCAAGACCGCTTTCGTGCGCGACAATCCGGCTTTCACGAGACGATGCGAGAGGTGATTGTTGTCGCCGACATAAAACGGTTTGCCCATTCGCCAGCGGAGCAGAACGACCCACGCCATGTCGCCGAGCGGCACGGCGAGAATCAACAGCGGACTCAGCACAGCGAGAGCGTGTGGATGTTTCGGTGTGTAAAAGTGCGGGAGAATTGCCAGCACCGCGAGCAGGTAGCCGACAAGATGGCTGCCGGAATCGCCGAGGAATGAACGGGCGCGCGGAAAATTATACGGCAGGAAACCGAGCAGCGCACCGCAGGTGAGGAAGGCGATCAGCGCGACGAGATATTGGCCCGCTGCCGCCGCGCTCAGGGCAAAATAAAACGCGCCGATCGCGCCGAGGCCGCTGCAAAGGCCGTTCATGTTGTCCATGAAGTTGAAGGCATTGATGACGGTAAGAATCCAAAGAATAGTGATGGCGTAGCTGAAAACGACGTTGGGCACGAATAGCGTGATACGCGTTCCCGAGGCAGCAACCAGAGCCGCAATGGTGAATTGCCAAAAAAACTTTTTGCCGGCGCGAAACTCGTTTTTGTCGTCCCAAAGACCGACCACCAACATGCCGACGGCGCCCAGCAGAATCGCCGCGAGTTCAAAGCTGCGCTTGTTGATTCCGTACGTGAGCAGCGAAACCGTGTGAGAATCGAGCGCGGGAATGGCGACGCGCTGCGACAGCCAAAGCATGAGCACCGCGAGAATCGTGGGCGCGGCCAGGGCAGTCATCACGGTCAAGCCGCCGGCCAGCGGCATGGCTTCATCGTGGATTTTTCGGTGCCCGGGATCGTCCACTAATCCAATGCGCCGGCAAAATTTAATCCAGAGCGGCAGCGAGAGCAGCGCGGTGAGAAATGCGCTGGCCAGGGCGGCGGAGTAGAGAATTAAAAATTTCACGGGTTGGAGTTCAAGCTTCAGCGGGCGGGGGACACGCTGAAGCGTGGACTCCAACTGTCGCCAGTTTCAAATAGAGTTTGTGCAAATCATCCACCATGCGTTCGGTGCTGAAACGTTCTTTGACGAACTGTTGTCCGTGTTTGCCAAGCCGTTCGCGCAACGGAGCGTCAGTGGCCAGGCGCATGAGACGTTCCGTCAAACCGGCCCGGTCGCCGGGTCGCAGCAGAAAGCCGGTTTCATTTTCGAGGCAAACTTCTTTCGCGCCGTCGCAATCGTAAGCAAGAACTGGTTTGCCGGCGGCCAGGGCCTGCGGCAATGCGCGGGGCAAGCCTTCACGCAGCGAGAGATGCACGAGTATGTCCATGATGCCGACGAGTTCGGGAACTGTTTCGGGAGGAACAAGTCCGGTGAAAATAAAATGTTTTTCCAAGCCGAGCGCGCGGGCTTTGTTTTCAAAGATGTCACGCAGGTTGCCATCGCCGACCAGGAGAAATTTCATCTGCGGACAACGACGGACGAGTTCCGGCGCGACGGCGAACAGATCCTCATGGCCTTTGAGCTTAAACAGCCGCGCGATTTTGCCAACGACGATGTCATCCGGAGCCAAGCCAAGTTGCGCGCGCAGGCGTGGGTTGTTCGTGGCGTTGAGAAATGGATCGAGATTAAAACCGCTGAAAATTTTTGTGTATTGCCGCGGCTCACCGATGCCCGCGGCGAGATATTGTTGCGTCATGGCGTCGGCGACGGTGACGAAGTGAGTGGTGATTTTCGCGGCGCGTTGCTCAGCGGACCGAAGGATCCAATTAGCAAGGACGCCCTGAAAATTTCCAAACGACGGACCGTGAATCGTGTGGATGACAATGGGGACGCCTGCGCGTTTGGCCGCGAAACGCCCGAGGATTCCCGCTTTGCCGCTGTGGGTGTGGACAATATCGGGTTTGGTTTCGCGAAAAATGTTTTCAAGCTGTCGCAGTGCGCGCCAGTCATTCCAGGGATGAATCGGGCGCACGAGGCTGGGAACAATTTTCAGCGAGGAAGGTGATTTTGCGAACGCGGAGGCCAGCGAACCTTCGGGGCCTGTGGTGGGACCGGAAAGAAGATCCACGTGCAAACCGGGTTTTTTCTGTAAGCCGAGAATGGACGCGATGGTATTTTCCTGCGCGCCACCGACGATCAAACGGGTGATGACGTGAGTGACACGCATCGCGCCTTATCGCGGGGCTGGTTTCAAACTGCCGAGCCGCTCACGGACAACTTTGAGTTCCGGATTATTCGGCGGAGAATTGCTGAGGTACAGATTGTAATACTGAATGGCGGCGTTCGTGTCTTTATTCCGATAAGCAATTTCACCCAGGCCGAAGTAAACGGGGTAAGCTTTTGGATAAATGGATTGAAGTGTCTGATAATCCTGTTGAGCTTCCGGCAATTTATCGCTGCGATAATAGGCGATCGCGCGATTGAGCAGAGCGGGATAATTGGTGGTGTCCTGGGCGAGCACTGCGGATAACGGCGGAATAGCGCGTTCATAGTTGCCGAGCTGGATGTTGATGAAACCCCGGTTTACCAAAGCTACGGAGTTGGCCGGATCAATTTCCAATTGTTTGTCAACGATCGGCAAGGCATTGGAGTAGCGGCCAAGCGCGGAATAGGCGGAGACGAGGGCATTCAAACCGTTGGTATCGGGCGGCTGTTTTTTTAGCACCGAGCGGGTGATTTCGTCGGCCTGGGCGGTTTGATTATTTATCAGGCGCGCCATGAGATTCAACTGCAGGATTTCCGTCGAATTAACCTGAGGATTATCAGCGGAACTGGCGCGGGCGTTCAACTCATCCACGAGCGGCAACGCTTTTTCAGGGTCTTTGGAAATCAGGAAAAGCCGTGCGAGAAAGAAACGGGCAGCCAGATTGTCGGGATCGAGTTCGATGACGCGCGCAAAATTTTCCGCGGCGGCGCGAGACAGGTTTCCCTGCATAAACAAGCGCCCGAGAGCAAAGCAAAAACTGGGTTCATCGAAGGGACCGTTATCAATCATCATTTGATCCCAGCTTCGATATTTGCCAAAGCGATCCTCCAGGGAAGAACCGATTTGAATGGGATCATGTTGGCCGGAGCGGAGGTTTTTGTTGAAGGTGAGGTTGATCTGAGCGACGACATTATCCGGATTGAGTTCCGAAGCCTGGGCAAAATGAATACCAGCCTGCTCAAGATGCCCGGCACGCTGGGCTTCGACGCCCCAATAATCCAGACTGTGCGAATACATTTTCCCGAGAGCCAAAGCCAGGGAATTGGCCTCGAATGGAATGTGAAGACGATCCATGAAGCGTTGTCGCAAAGGAGGCTGGCCCTCCGCCAAAGGCGGCGTGATGAATGGCAATAAAGCCTGGATGGCTTTCGCGCCGGATTGGCTCCAGAACGCCTCGTTTTCCTCAATGACCGCTTCCGGGAAAGGGGCGCGGACGGCGACGTTGGTGGGATAGCGTCGCAGTTCGTAGGCCAGT
>JBEEGR010000285.1:0-4301 GCA_041166985.1 Verrucomicrobiota bacterium
GGTGAGACGATGCCAATCTGGATATTCCAAAATACCAATCTGCGGATGCAACGTGGTGAATGGATACGGTGCAATTTTGGGCCGCGCATGAGAAATCGCGGTCAGCAAAGTAGATTTGCCAGCATTCGGATATCCGACGATTCCCACGTCAGCCATGATGCGAAGCTCAAGCAGATAGTCGCCTTCACGGCCCGGCTCGCCCGGTTGCGCAAAACGCGGCGTCTGGCGCGCAGCGGTGGCGAAATTGCGATTACCCAAGCCACCGCGTCCCCCTTTGCACAAAACAAATTGCTGGCCGTGTTCGGTGAGATCGGCGACCAGTTCGCCTTTGGGCATTGTTGCGGCGCTGGATTCGCCTTCATCTTCCTTGCTCAAATCAATTTCGCGTGCGATTGCCCCGCTCGCGGTGCGGATGACCGGGCGTTTGCTCGCGCTGGAACTAAACATCGGCTTGGCATCGTCATCAGTCTCCTCGTCGTCTTCGTCCTCATCTTGGATTTTATTTTTCGACACGGCTGGTGTCGTATCTGTCAATTGCCAAACCAGAGTGCCGCAGGGGACTTTGATGATAAGATCTTTACCGGCGCGCCCGTCCTTGCCCTTGCCCATGCCGCCTTCCCCATCTTCCGAAATCAGACGAGGAACGTAATATTGCCCGATCAAATTGTTCAGATCATGGTCTGCCTGTAGAATCACGCTCCCGCCGCGTCCGCCATTGCCGCCGCTGGGCCCGCCTTTGGGGATATAAGCTTCGCGATGAAACGCGACGGCGCCTTTGCCGCCGTGACCGGCGCGGGCGTAAATTTTAATTTCGTCTATGAACATGAAACGCTTTTTATAAGGAACGCAGGAAAACAGGAATGGAAATAAACCTTCTGGTCCCGTTTCCTGCTTTCCTAATTTATTTCAGGAAACAAAAAAGGCGAGGCCAATGACCTCGCCATGAAATTCTGCTGGCGCAAATTAGTTCGATGCGACGGCTTCAGCCACAACGTTCACGCGTCGGCTGGCTTTGTCGAACATCACTTTGCCGTCCGTGAGCGCGAACAACGTCCAATCGCGACCGGTGCCGACGTTTTTGCCGGCAATGAACTTACTGCCGCGCTGCCGCACGATGATGCTGCCGGCAGTGACGACTTGACCGCCAAATTCTTTTACGCCGAGACGTTTGCTGACGCTGTCACGTCCGTTGCGTACACTGCCTTGACCTTTCTTATGTGCCATAAAATTAAGCTTTAATTTCTTTGATTTTGACGATCGTCAGTTCCTGACGATGGCCGATGGTTTTGTGATAACCTTTGCGGCGTTTCATCTTGAAAGTCAGTTTCTTTTCGCCGCGAATGTGTTCGACCACATCAGCGAGGACAGTGGCGTTGGCCACCGTCGGCGCGCCAATCGTCACTTTGCCATCGTTATTGACCATCAGCACGCGGTCAAAAGTGACCGGCTGGCCTGCGTCAATCGCGAGGCGTTCAATTTGGAGCGTCTCGCCCGCGGCGACACGATATTGTTTACTTCCGGTTTCTAATACTGCGTACATAATAAAATCTTCCCGCAAAAGGGACGGTGATGAGACCAAAAAGTGAATTCAGTGTCAACGACTCATTTTGTCATTGAATCGAGGTGTGTCAACGGGAGTTGCCCCTTTTTCGGCAATGGCGTGAATTGCCCGCATAATTGACCCCATAAGATTGTTTTTGCTTCCGTTCGTCCTTTGGCTATAGATTTTTCCACATGGCTGAAATTGTGGAATTCGTAAATCGCGGGGCAATGTCCATCTCCCCCGCTGTCGTGGAGAAAGTCCTCCGTGCCCTGCCGCAATGGAAACTCGAATTTACACAAATCTACGAGCCGCTTTTCCCGCATCTTGGCCACCAACTCGATTTCCTGGCCAATGCCGTCGAGGATTTTGCCGAAGGCGCTTATAAGGAATTGCCTTTTTACGCCATCGCCCAGGCGACGTTCGCGCTGATTTATTCACACAAGAAAATGGGAATCATTCCGGATGCCGTGCTCAATCTGGGCCGGGCCGACGACTCCAGCGTGGTTCGAGCCGTGCTGATTCAAAACGAAAAGTCTTTCGCCATTTACGCCGCTTCACAGGACCAGGACTGGGCGGTCATCACGAGCCAGCCATAATTTGCCTCACGCAAAGTCCGTTAAGAACGCAAAGAAATTTGATTGGAAGCTTCGCGATCTTTGCGGACTTTGCGTGAGGATAAATTTTATCGCTGAAGTAATTTCCAAACCCGTAACGTCTCAGTAACTCCCCACGCCTGAGCATCACAGCCGCGTTGCATGTGCGGTGCGTCGCCATCGAGCACCTCGGGAATCTGGCCGAGACAATTTTCATTCATCAGTCGGCGCGCGCTGCCAAGATAAGCCCTGGCTGCACCGATGGCATCCGGTGAAAAATTCCACGCCTGCGCCAGAGCTTCACAGAAAACTGGAAAGGTCCACGTCCACGCCGTGCCGTTGTGATACGCCGGTTTGCGGCGCGTGTCTTCATCGCCTTCGTAACGCGGCCAATAAGGATTTTTTGGATCGTTCAATAAACCGCCGCCATTCGCATTGATCGGCAAAGGCACGGAAACCGGCAATGGCGCCAGCGACCGTAGTGCGCCCGGCACGACGAGATATTGTTGGGCCGCTTGAACACAGCGTTGCGCCCGTTCGCCACTGACGAGTCCGAGACTCACGGTGAACAGGCAATTACTCCGCAGGGCATCGCTCGCCTGGGCGTCACGCGCAATGATGCGCGGCTTTGCCAGCAACACATCCGCAAACCAGCCCCGATCTTCCAGCCAGAAAAGTTTTTCGACCGATGCCAATGCGCGGTCAGCCAGAGAACTCCATTTTTTTTGCTCGGCGGGCTCGGCAATTTTTGTCAGTTGGCGCAGCAAACGAATCCAGAGCGCTTGAATTTCTATTGGATAACCTTCGCGCGGTGTTCCGGCAGGATGGTTCGTGTCCATCCACGTAAAATGGCTTGGACTCCAAACGAGCGCGGAGTCGGCGTCCATCTGAATTCCGTTTGGCGTGCCTTTGATGTAATTGGCCGCAATGCTTTGCAACACATCGCGAATCGTGCGCCCCGCTTCATCCACTGGCGTCGCGTAAAAATTAACGGCGGAAAGCGCGGCCAGCTCCTCGCACAAAATTCCAAACCACAACGGCGCGTCGGATGTATCGCGGTTCGACGCGTCCGCGCCGTGAATGGTGTTCGGCAGTGTTCCGTCTTTTTCAAAGCGGGCGAATGTGACGAGAATTTTTTTCACGTCTTCGACCATGCCCGCCGCTAAAAGTCCGCGCGCGGCAATGAACGTGTCGCGACCCCAATCAAGAAACCACGGATAGCCGGCAATAACACTCTTGCCGCGATCACGTCGAACGACAAAAGCATGAGCCGCCTTGAGCAAATCTTTTTCGAACGCATTGTGGGCGGGTTCTGATTGTAATTTGAAATTCGAGGCGAGCTTTTCAATCGCATAGTCCGGCTCGGCAGTGACCGCCAAAGTCGTGTTTGCGCCGGTGGGCAAAGGCAATTCAAACCAGCCGGGACTGAAAGCGTCGCCGCTGCCGGTCTGACCGCGGCTGGCCTCGATGGGATGTGGAATGTTTTCGCTCCATTCGGGCGCGGGATGATATTCGCCATCGTTGGTAACGACGCGCAGTTGGCGATCCGAGGCGGGCATGAAAATAAAACCAATCTGTTGTTCCAGCCGGCGCGTGTTCGAGGAGAAATGAATTTCTGCCGCGCCGTTGCGTTTGGTTTCCCAATGAAAATTTCGATCCTCAATATCCACGCGCACGGTCAACCGCACATCGGCATCTGCGGGCAATTGCTTGCCGCTCGCCTGTGCGGCGGTCGGACGACTGAAGTGAAACACCGTTGTGTTCTGGCCTTCCAGCATTTCAGCGCGCACTTCGATTTCGACTGTGTGTCCGTCGCCCGCCAGCGCGAGAAAGCTCCAAATCGCGGGTGGACCCGGTTCAAACGACGCGAGATTTTTCAAGTCGAGCGGAGAAATAAATCCATCGGCGTTTACCCAAATGCGAATGCGCTTGGCGAAAATGTGACGATCCACCGGCAGGCTTGAATGCAGGTTTGCGCCGAGCACGCAGTCGTATTTTGATTTCACCCGGCCAAGGTCCACGCACAGGCGCGCCATGCCGCCGATGCCGTTGGTGAGCAGAACCAGATCGTCCTCGCGAAGGACTTGTGGCTCAAAATTATTTTGCGGATCCGACGCAAGAAAAAGAATAGTTGCTTCGACCTGTTGATCGCTTTCGGCATAGCG